>NZ_JBFUMH010000039.1:0-39913 GCF_054049475.1 Microvirga sp. P5_D2
AGCCGAGGCCGAGCGTCGCGATCGTGGCGGTAAGGTCGGATTCAAAGACGATCGGAGCGATGATCGCATAACTGAGAAATGCAATGATAATTGCAGCAACAGCCGCGAGCAGCACCGCTGAGCCCCATGAGAGGTTGAGGAGTGTGCCGCTGGACAAGCCATAAATCAAGAAAGCCGCGAACCCGGCGACGTTCCCGTGCGAGAAATTCACGACTCGTGAGCACTTGAAAATCATGACAAGCCCCAACGCGCCGAGCGCGTAGAGGCATCCGATAACCATGCCCGACCAGATCAGCGGAAAGAGATCGCGGGCGGCGCTGGAGACTGCTTCGACAACGGCGCTCATGACTCCTCATCCTCAGCCATAGCACCATCCTCGACGAGCTGAATAACTCCTGGGAAGTACCGTCCCCCCAGTCCTCGCTTGACAGCGGTCTCATAGTAGCGCCTTACGGTTTCAGCAGCCTTCAGCGGTACGCCCGTCTCTTGCGCGAGCTGAAAAACGTAATCGATGTCCTTTAGGACGTATTCCGGCGGGAAGGACCGTTCCGGGAAATCGCGCGGCAACATCGACTTGCGTGCATGATTGCGTAAGACGAAACTGTCGCCAGATCCCTTCGACACAGCATCGAGCAAGGTCGCGGGCGCGACGCCCGCCTTCTCGCCAAGCACCATCATCTCTGCCAAAGTCACGACGTTCTCGAACACCAGCATGTTGTTTACAAGCTTCAGCACCTGCCCCGAGCCAACGTCACCGCCGTGGGTGATATCGGTGGCGATATAGTCGAGCATCGGTTTTATGCGCTCGAAGATCTCGTTCGACGCACCGACCATAATGCTAAGCTCACCCCGCTGGGCTGCTTCACGTGTGCGGGCGACGGGCGCATCTGCAAAGGACATGCCTTTCTTGGCGAGGCGTGCTGCGACCTCTCGCGCCAGCGAAACGGCGGTGGTTGAAAGATCCACGACCACCGTACCTGGACGCGCAGACGCTCCGATCATCCCCTCACCGCAAACTTCTTCAACCTGCGGTCCGCCTGGAAGTGATAGGAAGATCACATTGGCCTCAGCCGCGAGATCTTTAATCGAGGTGGCCCGCTCGACCTTTGTGTCGCTAAGTGCCTCGAGGGCAGCGTTTGTGAGATCGAAGGCGAGAACGCGGCCGGAATGCTTGCGCGCTATATTTCTGCACATGGGACCACCCATGACGCCCAGCCCGATAAATCCAATTGTATCTGTGCTGTTCATTGCTCAATCCATCAACATGCCGCCGTTTACGTCTAAGACGGTCCCAGTGATCCAGTTTGACGCTGGGGAGCACAGGAACAGGATCGCTTGAGCGACATCCTCTGGCTGGCCGAACCGTCCGAGGGGTACATTGCCGTTCGCAGAAGGGGCACCTCGCTGCGTGACGGTTTCCCACATCGGTGTCTCAACCGGCCCTGGCGCAACCACATTTGCATGAACGCCCCTCGGCGCCCCCGCCTTGGCAACCCACTTCATAAGGCCATGGACCGCTGACTTTGCAGAGGTATAGGCTGGTCCGGAAGCAACACCGCCGATCTTCGCGGCGATCGAGCCTAGGGCCACGATCTTGCCGGAGCCCTGCTCTGACATGATCGGAAAGATTTCGCGCACTGGATTGACGACGCCCATGAGGTTTACGTCAAGCATCGCCCGCCATTCATCGTCCGTGGACTCGACAAGTGGCCTGTGCGAGATCGTACCCGCACAGAGCACGAGGACATCGATGCGCCCATGCTCATTCAAGATGTCTGAGACGATCGTCTTAGTTTCGTCTTGGGATGTCACGTCGTACCGGCGATACTTCATGCCCGCTGACCCAAAGTCGGCCCTCTCGGCGATATCGGTTGCAATTACTATGGCTCCCGCTTCGGCGAGCGTCAGCGCTGTAGCCTTTCCAATGCCGCCAGCGGCGCCAGTCACCATCGCTACGCGACCATCAAGACGCGCCGGAGCGCTGACCGGAACAGTGGTCATTCTTGTTTCCTTCCCATTTGGTTTTTGTGTGGGCCCCGGCCTCATGGGCCGGGGCGTCATTGCGATGCCGCGTTCAGTTGGCTGGCGCGTCGAACACGACGGAAGGATAGGGCCGGAACTCGCGCACGAGCGCGAACTGCCCATCCTTCGCCTGAATGATGCCTTCCTTCCGCGTGCCGCGGTGGTCTCCCTGGCGGAAGGAAACCCCCTGTGCTCCACCCACGGACACATTGTTGAGCGTCTCGAGAGCCAAAGCAAGGTTTTCACGTGTCAGCGGCTTGCCGCTATCGAGCAGAGCTTCGTAGCCCTTCGCGAACAGTGCAGCATTGCTCCAGCCATTGAGACCGAACACTCCGACTGGATCATTCGGGTAGGATTTTGCGATCGCCTGTCGATAGGCGGCCACCTGCGGCTCTTCGCTTGAGACTGGAAGCAGCCACGACGAGAAATACGTACCGTTCAGCAGGTCTCCAGCCAGCTTGAACGTTGACGGATCAGCGGTGAAGAACGGCGCAAACCACTTCACTTTGAGGCCCTGCAGATCGGCTGCCTTCAAAGCGGCCGCAAGGTTGGCGTTCGAGCCAAACAAAATCACGGCCTCTGCGCCAGAGTTCGCGACCCGCCGAATGTGCGGGCTGAAACTCGTTGTTTTCACGTCGAAGGGGACTGATTCAACAGGCTTCAGTTTGAGATGATCCATGTAGGCATCGAAGCCACGCTTGGCCGATTGTCCGAGTTCATCATTCTCCCAGAGCAGCGCGATCTTCTTGAGGCCGAGGTCGTTGACTGCATAGTCTACGTTCGACGCCGCAGACCACCCGTAATCCGGAAGCAGCGGGAAGACGTTGCGCTCTACGAAAAAAGCGCTCGCGCCGCCAATCGGCCCGATCATCGGCAAGCCGACTTCCTTGGCATACGGAATAACCGCAACATTCGTGGCTGTGCCCACGGGCGCCGAAAGAGCGAAAATGCCCTTGTCCGCTACTAACTGACGAGTGACGGCAACACTGCGAGCAGGGTCATAGCCGTCATCGTTCGTGATGTAATTGACCTTCCAGCCCTTGATACCGCCCGACTCATTGAGGTGCTTGAAGTAGGCATCGGCAGCATGGGTCAGGATCGAATAAAAGGGCACAGGCCCGGTCACGGGCGTAAACGCCCCAATCGTGACCACTTTATTCTTTTCGTCGATCCCGCTCTGCTGTGCATTGGCTGGAGCAGCCACCCCAAGTGTTAGCGCCAAGGTGGCGGCGACCGCAAAGCCTTCTCTAAGACCTAGTAACATTTGGATCCTCCCTTCGATTGTTAGCCGACGGACCGGTCTGCGTTCCACCGCATATTTTTGGAATCCGAGTCCTTCTTCACAACACTACTGGGGCAGCTTCGAGCGGTCAATACAAAATGCATTATGTATTTCATGTGACCACGGAACTGCAGCTGCATTATCTGGGCGCAGTGAAGCCGTCCTCTGTGGCCGCCGTATCCTTGGAGCCAAGTTGTGCGACCTGTCTCCAGAGCCTAAAAGCCTTACTATTTCATATATTAAGAAGAGGAGCTGACCGACTGTGCCGATTACCCGCATCGGACTTCTTGCCTACTCCTGGGCTCACGAAACCGCAGCTGTTTGGCGAAAGCTGCCCGTGGCCCCTTGGCCTAGAAAAATATATTGTGTATTGTGCATGGTCGAGTGAGGATAAATGYAAATTTCGTTACGTGGTCAATCGAGGCTCGTAACCCATGTGATTTCTGGGAGGTCAGATGAACGCTGGGGTTCTTTCCAATCGGACTGTATTGGAGCTGGGTAGTATGATTGCGGCCCCGTTCGCCACTCACATTCTGAACCAACTCGGGGCGAATGTGATTAAAATTGAGCCCCCGTCGGGCGAGACGACACGAAAGCTTGTCCGCGGGGGGCCAAGTGGGACGTACATAGCTTACAATAGAGGTAAAAAAAGTATCTGCTTGGACCTCCGAAGTGCCGAAGGCCAGGAAATCTTGCGAAGGCTGATACAGCACTCCGATATTGTTGTTCACAATCTATCCCCGGGAGCGGCACGACGGCTGAACATCAGCTATGACGATTGTGCAGTCATCAATCCAGAAATTATCTACTGCCACATCAAGGGGTATGGGCCTGGGCCGCTGGAGGATCAAATCGCCTCAAATCCGATTGCAGAGGCCGCCACAGGCGCAATGTACTCCAACCGTATCAATGGCAAGCCTTCGCGTCTCGGCCCGTCCTACCACGATCAGTTCGCCGGTTGTTATGCAGTGATGGCTGTTTTGTCCGCRCTTCTCAACACTGCAGACAAGAGCACCCGCAATATCGAATTGGGTCTGTACGAAACCGGCCTGCATATCGCTGCACGTGACCTTGTTGGAGTGCAGTTGAAATCACAGATCATGGGTAGGCCAGAACAGGAACCATCTCCAGAATTTAGCATCCCAGGATACGGAGCCTACGAGACCAAGGATAATCGATGGGTCTATCTTGTCATGCTTACAGATGAACACTGGAGGAAATTCTGTAACGCCGTATCGGTAGAAGCGAATCCTGAGCTCGCAACGCTGCGCCAGCGAAGACGGCAAAGGCCACTTGTCGAAAAGCTCGTTGGTTCGGCTGTTAAGTCGTTCAACTACGAGCAGATCACGGAAAAACTGTCTGCTGCGGGCGTTGGATTTACTGAGGTCCTTTCATCGGACAGGGTTCTTGATGCTCCTCAAGCGCGCGAGCCCAAGAAGTTTTCCGAGTTCTCCTTCGCCAACTTTAATTTCGAAGCGCCCGATCTTCCGCTTCCCTCCTGTATTGGAGAGGCCGAGCCGAATGTGTCTCCGCCGCTTCTTGGAGAGCACACTCGGGAGTTGTTGAACCAGATTGGCTATGCGGAAGAGAGCATTCAGTCGTTCATACAAAATGGTGTTGCTCTCGTTGCTGATCCAGGTGCGGAGTTGTGGGCGCCATCTCGTGAACCTGTTGGGTGAGCAGGTAAGGCATTTCTACGGCCAGGAGTATGATCCGGACATGGACAAGGTACGCGTGAGCGCGCCTTGTCTTAAGGTGTTCCATCCCCGGAAGCGCCGTAAAGACCTACCCCGTTATTCCGCTAGCCTGAGCAGCGAGGTTGAATTGTTCTCGGAACGAACCTTGCGCCCGAAGCCCAACTTCTGCGCCATGTCCTCCAGCACCGTGAGTGCGACCGGAACTACCACCAACGTGAGGATGGTAGAACTGATCAGGCCGACAATGACTGTATGGGCTATGCCAGCGCGCTGCGAGCCGCCCTCGCCCAGTCCCAAGACCATCGGGATCATGCCGAAGATCATGGCCAGCGTAGTCATCAGGATCGGACGGAGCCGCACCTCCGCCGCCTGCATGATCGCCGCGGAACGCTCCATGCCTGCTTTGCGGGCTTGGTTGACGAAGTCGACCAGAAGGATCGCATTCTTCACCATGAGACCCATGAGCATGATGAAGCCGATGGTCGACATCATGTTGAGTGTCGAGCCCCAGGCCAGCAACCCGAGGACCACGCCCACAAGGGACAATGGCAGGGACGCCATGATCGCGAGCGGCTGGAGGAAGCTGCCGAACTGCGATGCCAGGATGATGTAGATGAAGATCACCGCCATGAGCACGGCCGAGCCGGCATAGCCGGATGTCTCCTCGATGTTCTTCGCCGAACCGCCGGACACGAACTGATAGCCTGCCGGCAGCTTTACATCCCTGAGCGTGGCCCCGATTTCCGTAGTCACGTCGCCCGCAGGGCGCCCGCTGACGTTTGCGGTGACATGCACCTCGCGGGCAAGGTCGCGCCGGTTGATCTGGGATGGGCCGACGCCCGGCTCCAGCCTCGCGATCTCGCGCAGCGCCACCATGCGCGGCGTCCCGTCCTCGTTGGTCAGCCTGCTGGCGAGATAGAGCCGCGACAGGTCCTCGCGCGACTCGCGGCCGGTCTCAGGCAAGCGCACATTGACGTCATAGTGCTCGTCGTTGTGGGCACGGAAGCTTGAGGCATCCTCGCCGGACAACAGGGGCCGCAGCGTGTCGGACACCTGTTGCAGGCTCACCCCAAGATCGCTTGCCAGCTCGCGGTCGAGGGAAACCGCAATGGTGGGGCGGGCGGCCTTCAGGCTCGACTCCATGTCCACCACGCCCGGCACCTTCGCGATGATGGCAGAGGTCTCCTGTGCAATCCGGTCGAGCTCGTCGAGGTTCGGCCCCTGGATCGAGACCTGCACCGGCTTGCCGTCGCCCACGCCCGGCAGGCTGACGGCAAGGTCGATGCCGGGGATCGCCTTGAGGCGCTCGCGCATTAGGTCCACCAACTCGGTCGCCGAGCGCGTGCGCTCGTGGATGGGCTTGAGCGTGATCGCCACGCTGGCCTCGTTTTTGCCGGAAGCCTGGCCGCTGGCAACGGTCGCATAGGTGAAGGCTACCTCCGGGAATTCCTTGATGGCAGCCTCCGCCTGGCGCGCCTTAGTCTCCGTGTACTCCGGCGACGAGCCCACCGGGGCCGTGACCCTCACGGACAGCTCACCCATGTCGGCGGAGGGCACGAACTCGACGCCGATCAGCGGGGCACGAGGGCGAAGCTGCCCACGAAGATGCCGAGGGCCGCGACCATCACCACCCAGCGCCGCCGCAGGCTGAAGCGCATGAGCGGACGGTACACGGCGAGAATGCCCGCCGTCAGACCGTCTGACAGGCCCGCCATCCAACCGATGACGCCTCGCGGCTTTCGGCCGATCGACGGGTCGTGCCACACGCTCGAGAGCATGGGATCGAGCGTGAACGAAACGAAGAGCGAGATCAGCACCGCCACGGATACGGTGATGCCGAACTGGTAGAAGAACTTGCCGGTGATGCCGCCCATGAAGGCCACAGGGGCGCCTACACCAAGATGGCGTTCGCCAAACTCTATGACCGCAAGACACCGATCACTGCAGCAGACGTCCTCAACGACCGGGTCCTGCCGTTCTTTGATGCCCACGAGGTGAAGCTGTGTCGGGTACTCACCGACCGTGGCACCGAGTACTGCGGCAATCCCGAGCATCACGAGTACGAGCTAGATCTGGCGGTCGAGGACGTGGATCATTCCAGGACCAAAACGAAGAACCGACAAACCAATGGCATCGTCGGGCGCTTCCACATAAGGGTGCTGGACGAGTTCTATCGGATGGCCTTGCGTAAGAAGATCTATCGCTCGATTGCGGAGCTGCAGATCGATCTCGATGCCTCGGTAAGGAGTTATAATGAGGAGCGGCCGCATCAGGGCCGGTGGTGCTTTGGCAAGACGCCGATGCAAACCTTCTTGGATGCCGTGCCGCTGGCAAAGGAGAAAATGATTGCAGCCTGATCTGGTCGGACAGGCTCAACCCGATCACTCTCTGACGCCGATTGTCCGATCAAATACCGACTACTACACCTCAGTCTTCTCGGCTGGGAGAAATTTGTTTGTTCTGCCTCGCCGCCCGCATCGGTCTGCTCTCGCTACCTACCTCCACCGCTTACGAGCCATGGCGGCCTGGAAAGCCGCGGCAAACGTGCTCGCCTGAAGTCAACAAAGCAGGGCTTATCTCGTCAGGTTACCGTGACATCACCGTGAAGGGTCCTGTCCGGGCCACGACGGACCTGACCCTCCTTCGGCTTGAATGAACGGCGAGAAGGCTGACATCTGGCGGCGGTAAAGCATCCATTCCGGTTATGGCGGTGCGACCTCAAAATGCGAACGGTCCCAGTCTTTGAAGCCGTGGAACCGGCCGCCCCAGCGGATCGGCACGCCCAGTTCTGCGGCGGCCCTCCTCAGCGCAGTGGCAATCCTGTTCTGGGCCTGTGGATCAAAGAAGACCCGGCCCTCTTGGTCGAGCGGCCACAGGTCCACCGCATTGCCAGACCGGTGTGGGCTGTCCTGCGTCYTGGACCAGCCCCAGGCCACCGCCATCCGTTGSAGCCGRTCGTTGCGCCGCCCCGAGCCGATCACGAAGCGCAGGCTGGGATTGTCAGCCTGGGCCTTGCGCACCACCCTGGCGAGCAYCGGGTTGAGGGACCTGAGGTTAGCTTCATGATTGCCGACTGGGTCGGRGTTCCAGGTGTGGAACATCGCGAGCTGATCCCGCCCGAATTCATCCCKTACAGGAACGCGCGCGTAGACTCCTCCCGGCCCTTGCTGCGGATTGCCGGAGCCATCCGGCAATGTTGGTGACCCCCCGCCAAGTTCRGCCTGAGYGCTAGCATCYAGGCCGCATCCGAGGAGTGCGATGCCGAGCGCCCAGAGGYAGAGGRAGAGTACGATTCGAGCCATGCGGCCCGAACCGTCACAACTCAATGGTACCAAAGGAAGGCGGAACCCTTCGGCGTGGACGTGGAAACAGTGCAGAAATCGCGGCTACAACGGTAGCGCCGACGATCACGGGACACAATGCAGCTCTTCAGGAGCCTCGCGCCGCCCCTACAGGCGCGGCCCGAGCAAGAACCAACCATGGGCTCCCTTCACCCTGTCGGATTGCCGTCCGGAGTCGCCACGAAGATCAGAATGCCCATGATCAGGGCCGAGAAGCGGAAAGCGGATTCTATGCCATTCCATTGTATGGACATCCACATGCCGAACCATTCACCGCCAATCGCGATGAACCCGACCAGCCAGATCAGGAGGCAGGTGGTGAGGCCGATCACGGCGAGATTCTTGGCTCCGATGAACGCCGCAGGAGCCGAGATTGCCCTGAACATCTGGACGGCGCCAATCCAGCAAAGGAGAGCCGCCAGCACTTCAGACATGATGATCAGGAGGTAGGCCGCGTGATGCAGCGCCGGGCTCGCAATGGCCCGGTATAGGATCGTGGTGTCCGGAAAGACCGTATCCATTGACAAGACATGATTCACGAAGGCGAGGTTCGTCCCGTAATCAGTGATGTTGCCGAACGCGACGAGGCTGACCCAGAGGGCAACTGCCGCGACTAGGATCGATTTGGAAGTCCGGACAATCGTCATTGGCGCATCATGCTCGTCATTCGGCTCTAGAATTAGGCCGGTTTCCATCTCGCGGCGGTGCGCCACATTTAGTCAGTTCTCAAGCCGTATCCCCAAGCGGGCAGCCCGCATCCGACGTTACCCATCATGCTGGCTCGCGATCGGGGAGGGTTGAATATGTTGCTTCCGGCTTCTCCAGTTCACACGCCAGATAGCTGATGAAATCACTAGTTGTTTGGGTCAAGGTTCGCCCGAGCATGGTGAGGATTTGGAGATTTCGTTCAAGAAACCGGGACTCTCTGAAGGGAACGATGGCGACATGTTCGTCCCGCACCGCCATTCGGACGGAGATATAGGCGGAAAAGGTTACGGCAGAACCGAGCCTACAGAGTGTTAGGAGACTCGCGATGTTTGTTGAGGTGGCGACAGGCTCGAGCGCGATACCTTTGCTAGCGCAGTACATATCGAGCACCCGTCTGATGGTCGCAGCGTCATCAAGAATGGCGACCGGATATTTGAGCAGTTCGGATATATCCACCCTTCCCTGCCCGATCAAAGGATGGTTCGTGCCGGCAATGGCATAGGACGGCATCGCCTGTTGCCACTGAATTTTCACTCCCCCCTCTGGCGTTACTGAAAATGTGACGCCGACATCCACCTCTCCTTCCTGAACGGCCTTGACTACGCCAGCAGGCGAAAGAACCTTAATGTTGAACAGAATATGCGGTCGATCGCGCCGAAAAAAGTGAATCATTTCCGGAATGAAGCTGACGGCGAGCCCTTCCGTAATCCCGAGCCGGATCAGCCCACGGCCGGCACTGCTGAGTTCCCTGATCTCGTTGACGATCTGATCGCTCTCTAGAGCAGTTCGTTGAGCATAGGATGCCAGCAGCCGTCCGGCCTGGGTGAGGACCATGCCCCGCGAGCGCCGCTCAAACAGGAAAGCTCCCAACTCATCCTCAAGCTTCGCGATTTGCCGACTGACGGCTGAAGCCGCGACCCTCAAACGTTCGGCCGCCGCATTCACCGAGCCTGTTCTCGCCACCTCCAGGAAGTAGCGCAAAGCGGATTGGTTCATTTAGATGCGTTCCATTGCCGTAACGGCAACGATCCTTTCGAATCATTCTTATGGAAGCAAGGGGAAAGTCTTGGCAAGTTCGGAATGCTTTCAGCGCAGAGTCCGAACGGATCGGGATGCTGCCAGGAAAATTTTGAAACAAAACAACAATCGCAACTCCAGAGGACCGATAATGTCTCTTCTTCGAAAGGCGGCCACCCTAAGCCTTGCCTCGACAGCGCTGCTGACCGGCGTGTTCGGGAGTGTTGCCTTAGCAGGCAAGTCCGACAACACAATCCGTTTCGCCTATGATCAGGCTCCGGAGAGCGTCGACCCATTCTTCAATAACGTGCGCATCGGCGTTATCATCGGCCAGCACGTCTGGGACACGCTCGTGTACCGGGATCCGAACACCAATGAGTACAAGGGACAGCTTGCGACGGCTTGGCGTCAGGTCGACGACCGCACGCTTGAGTTCGACTTGCGTCAGGGCGTGAAATTCCACAATGGCGAGGAGTTCGATGCGGACGATGTCGTCTACACGATGAACTTCATCTCCAAGCCCGAGAACAAGGTTGTCACCCAGGCAAATGTCAGCTGGGTCGAAAAAGCCGAGAAGCTGGACAAGTACAAGGTCCGCATCACGACCAAGCAGCCTTTCCCTGCAGCCATCGAATATCTCTCGGGCCCGGTGGTCATCCACCCCAACGAGTATTACGAAAAGGTCGGCCCTAAGGGACAGAACGACAAGCCGGTCGGCTCAGGCCCCTACAAGGTGACGAACTACGTTCCGGGGAAATCAATCACTCTTGAGAAGAATCCGGACTACTTCAAGGAGTCCCCGAAGCCGCAGCCGAAGATCGCAAAGATCGATATCCGCTTCATCCCGGATCGTCAGACCCAGATGGCGGAAGCCATTTCGGGCGGCGTCGACTTCATCATGCATGTGCCGAAGGATCAGGCAGAGCAGCTCGAGGCGGTTCCGACCCTTCAGGTGGTTTCCGGGGAGACCATGCGCATCGTGTTTATGCAGATGAACACCCTCGAGGGTACGCCAAATCCGGCTCTCAAGGATGAGCGGGTGCGCAAGGCCATCATTCATGCCATCGACCGTGAAGGCATGGTGAAGTCCATCGTCGGTGCAGGCTCGCGTGTCCTCAACACCATCTGCTTCCCGTCTCAGTTCGGATGCACCGATGAGGGAGCCACCCGGTATGCTTATGATCCGGCCAAGTCAAAGCAGCTTCTGAAAGAAGCTGGCTTCGCCAATGGGCTCGAGCTCGACATCGTGGCATACCGTGAGCGCAACCAGACCGAAGCGCTGATCGGCTATCTCCAGGCTGTCGGCATCAAGACCAATCTGCGCTTCCTGCAATATGCAGCGATGCGCGAGAGCATCGCCTCTGGCAAGGCCATGCTCACGCACCAGACCTGGGGTTCGTTCTCGGTGAACGACACCTCCGCCGCGACGTCGAATTATTTCGGCTTCCGTTCGGAAGACATTACCCGCGATCCGCAGGTGCGCGATCTCCTGACCACGGGCGATACATCGGTCGATCCACAGGTTCGCAAGACCTCCTATCGTGAGGCGTTGAAGACCATTGCCGATAAGGCCTATGCGGTGCCACTGTACTCGCTGCCGGTTTATTACGTCGCCACGTCGGATCTCTCGTTCAAGGCCTACCCGGACGAGATGCCGCGCTTCTGGGAAATGTCCTGGAAGTAAGCGACAGATCTTGATGGAACGGTCCATTGTGGGCCGTTCCAAAAGAGATATCTGCTTTGGCCTTAGGCGAGCGTTCTTGCCGCGTCGAAAGGCGCCATGCACGCCTGCGCGAATTCATTCCAAAGTCCCGACCGTCGTTTCGCACTCTAGATAAGCGAGCGGCCTAATATTCGGGCAACACGGAGCAATGCCGTGATCGGCTATATTCTCAAACGTTTGGGCCTAGCGGTTCTCGTAGCGATTGCTGTTTCTGCGATCGCCTTCTTCCTCCTGCGCCTGTCGGGCGACATCGCCATGGCAATCGCCGGTGAAGGCTCCCAGGAAGCGGATCTTGTCATCATCCGCCAAACCTACGGCCTCGACCGGCCTCTGATCGTCCAATATGTCGACTGGCTATGGCAGACGCTCAAGGGTGATTTCGGCACATCGATCTATTTCAAAACCGAAGTCAGCAAGCTCGTCCTCGACAAGCTGCCGACGACGATCCTTCTCGGCTTCCTGGCACTTGGGTTCGCGCTGTTGATCTCGATCCCTCTTGGTGTATTGGCGGCCGTGTATACGAACACCTGGATCGACCGGCTGGCCCTCGCCATCGCAGTCGTCGGGCAGGCACTTCCGAACTTCTTCTTCGCACTGCTCCTAGTGATGATCTTCTCGATCACGCTGCGGTGGCTTCCGGTCTCCGGTTCGGGGACATGGCTGCATTTTATCATGCCAACGATTGCCCTTGGATATTACGTGGCTCCCGCCTTCATGCGTTTGATCAGGGCTGGCATGATCGAAGTGCTGTCCGCGGATTACATCCGCACGGCACGCGCGAAGGGGCTGCCTGCAGGAAAGATCGTCTTCAAGCACGCACTGCGCAACGCCGTGGTACCAGTGGTGGCTTTGACGGCCGTGCAGCTCGGCTTTCTCCTTGGCGGCTCCGTCGTCATCGAAACCATCTTCGCCCTCGATGGCCTCGGCTATCTCGCCTACCAGAGCATTACCTACAAGGATTTCCCTGTGATGCAGATCATCGTTCTGCTCTTGTCGGTCGTATACGTGCTTCTGACGCTTGCCTCCGACATCGCCAACGCGTGGCTCGACCCGCGCATCCGGGTGGCCTGACATGACCGATATCACTCTCTCCACTCCCAACGTTCTGGAATTATCTCCCGCCATGCGGCTTGTCCGCCGCTTTCTGGGCCAGAAGGCCTTCGTCATCGGTGGTGGCATCCTGGCTGTGATCGTCGCGCTGGCGCTCCTGGCTCCGGTGATTGCTCCCCACGACCCGTACACCCAAAATCTCGCCCTGCGGAATGTGCCGCCCTTCTGGTACCAGAAGGGATCCTGGCTGCATCCGCTCGGCACCGACCAATTGGGCCGTGATTACTTGTCCCGTGTACTCTACGGCGCTCGCATCTCGCTTCTGATCGGCGTGAGCGTGGTGCTCATTTCCGGCATCATCGGCACGACCATGGGCCTTCTTGCAGGCTATTTCGGCGGCAAGGTCGATATGGCCGTAACGTTCCTGGTCACGACCCGGCTGTCTATGCCGGTCATTCTGGTGGCGCTCGCTGTGGTGGCCATGGTCGGCGGCTCTCTGTGGGTCGTCATCCTCGTACTCGGCCTTCTCAAATGGGACCGCTTCGCCGTGGTGATGAGAAGCGCGACGCAACAAGTCCGCTCCCTCGACTATGTGGCTGCGGCAGAAGCTGCCGGGGCTTCGACCACTCGCATCATCGTGCGGGAGGTGCTGCCGAATATCGTACCGCATCTGATCGTCGTCGCAACCCTGGAAGCGGCGAGCGCCATCCTCCTCGAAGCAGCACTCTCCTTCCTGGGTCTCGGCGTTCAGCCACCCCTGCCCTCGTGGGGGCTCATGATCTCCGAAGCGAAGGCGTACATGTTCTTCTCGTTCTGGCTCATCGCCATCCCTGGATCGGCTCTCGCACTGCTGATCTTTGCTATCAATCTCGCGGGCGACGGCTTGCGCGACGTGATCTCACCGGAAGGGCGGACTTGATCCATGAGAGATACGATCCTTGAGGTCGACGGCCTGAACGTCGACATTTCCACCCCTCGCGGCACCCTGCATGCGGTCCGCGACATCTCCATCTCCGTCAAGCGCGGCGAGACACTCTGTCTCGTGGGAGAGTCCGGCTGCGGCAAATCCATGACGTCCTTGGCGATCATGGACCTCCTGCCGAAAGCCGCCAAGCACAACGCGCGCCGCCTCGCCTTTGCGGGCGAAGACCTTTCAAAGGTATCCAAGCGGCAGATCAATGCCTTGCGCGGCAACCGCATGGCGATGATCTTCCAGGAGCCGATGACCGCGCTGAACCCCGCCTATACCATCGGCAACCAGCTCGTGGAGGTCTATCGTCAGCACAAGAACGCGAGCGACGCGGAGGCCCGTGAACGTGCGGTCTTCCTGCTTGGCAAGGTTGGCATCGCCTCGGCAGGTGAGCGCCTCAGCCAGTTCCCGCATCAGCTCTCTGGCGGTCTGCGCCAGCGCGTCATGATTGCCATGGCGCTCATGTGCGGACCAGAACTCCTGATCGCGGACGAACCAACCACCGCCCTCGACGTGACGATCCAGGCTCAAATCCTGCGGCTTCTGGCTGATCTGCAGCGTGAACTCGGCATCGCAATGCTGCTGATCACGCATGATCTCGGCATCGTGGCCCGGATCGCGGATCGCGTCGCAGTCATGTATGCGGGCCAGATCGTCGAGGAAGGGCCAACTGCGTCGCTGTTCCGCAACCCGCAGCATCCTTACACGCAAGGATTGATCGACTGCATTCCGGTGCCGGGACGCACCGTGCCAGGCGGCCGATTGGGCGTCATTCCCGGTGTCGTGCCTTCGCTTGTCGGCGACATTCGCGGCTGCAGCTTCCGCGACCGCTGCAGCCGTACCCAGTCCATCTGCACCCAAGCACCACCTGTCCATGAAACCAAGGATGGCCAGAGGTGGCGCTGCATTCTGGAGACTGCAGCATGACAGCACTTCTCGAAGCTCAAGGCCTCACGCGCTCCTTCGGCGTCAGCCAGGGGATGTTCAAGGCGCGGCGCACATTGCACGCCGTCAACGGCATCAACCTCGATATCCGCAAAGGCGAAGTCCTCGGCATCGTGGGGGAGTCGGGCTGCGGGAAATCCACCCTCGCCCGCATGCTGCTCGGCCTCCTGCCACCGACGGCGGGCAGGATCGCCCTCGACGGGCAGGACATCCTTTCACTAGGGCGCAAGGGCATAGCGCGGCGCGTGCAACCCGTCTTCCAGGATCCCTATTCGTCACTCAATCCCCGCCGTACAATCGCGTCAATTGTGTCGCTGCCACTTGAGGTTCATGGCATCGGCAGTGCGAGCGAACGGCGCAATCTGACGCTCGATATTCTCGACAAGGTGGGCCTGCCCCAGCGCTTCGCCGACCGTTACCCGCGCGAATTGTCGGGCGGCCAACGTCAGCGTGTGGCGATTGCCCGTGCGCTCGTGATGAATCCGGAAATCGTGGTCTGCGACGAGCCGACTTCCGCCCTCGACGTCTCGGTGCAATCGCAGATCCTCAACCTGCTGGTGGATCTGCGGCGGGAGCTTGGCCTCACCTACGTGTTCATCAGCCACAACCTTGCCGTGGTCGAGCACATCGCGACCCGCGTGGCGGTTATGTATCTCGGTCGCGTGGTGGAGCTGGCCGAAACGGAGACTCTCTTCAAAGCGCCGCGCCATCCCTACACCAAGGCTCTGCTAACCTCGGTCTTGACGCCTGAACCCGGCGCCGGCATTCCGGAGACAGGGCTTGGGCTTGCCTTTCCGGATCCACTCAATCCGCCGCCCGGATGCCCGTTCCATCCGCGCTGCCCTGAGCGGCTGGCCCAATGCAGCACGATTACGCCCCGATTCACCCAGCACGGCAGCGATGCCGTGGCCTGCCACCTGCACGATCCCGAGTTGAGCGCCTCCGCTCCGCAGAACATGGTGACGCTCAATACCAATACTGCCCTCAAGCAAAAGGAAAACTCCTAAATGTCTCGCGAAGCGGCCATTACAAAGGCTGAAGCCTATTTCGAGTCCGGGGCGCTGAAGGCCGATCTTGCGCGCCTGATCGCCATGCCGACCGAAAGCCAGAACCCGGATCGCGCCGAGGTTCTCACGGCCTATATCGAGAGCGAGATGCGCCCGCTCCTGGAGAGCCTCGGCTTCACGTGCAAGACGCTGCATCATCCTAAGGCCAAGGGTCCATTCCTCTTCGCGGAGCGGATCGAAGACCCGGCTCTGCCGACCGTCTTCGGCTATGGACACGGCGACGTCATCCGCGGTCTCGACAAAGATTGGAGCGAGGGTCTCTCCCCCTGGACGCTCACGGAAGTCGGCGACCGCTGGTATGGCCGCGGCGTGGTAGACAACAAGGGACAGCACGTCATCAATATCGCGGGGCTGAAGGCCGTGCTTCAGACACGCGGCAAACTCGGTTTCAACGCCAAATATCTCATCGAGATGGGTGAGGAGATGGGCTCCCCCGGTCTGCGCGAGCTGTGCGAGGAGCAGAAGGAACTTCTGAAGTCGGATGTGCTCATCGCCTCCGATGGCCCTCGCCTCAACGCGGAGCGTCCGACGATCTTTCTCGGCTCGCGCGGTGGCGTGACTTTCGATATGTCGATCAATGCCCGTGACGGCGGCCATCATTCCGGCAATTGGGGCGGCCTGCTGTCGGATCCGGCGATCCAGCTCGCCCATGCGATTGCAACCATTGCCTCTCCGACCGGCCAGATCCGCATTCACGAGTGGGTGCCGAAAGAGGTTCCTGCGTCGGTGCGTCGGGCGCTGGCAGATTGCGAAGTCGACGGCGGCCCCGATGGCCCGACCATAGAACCGGAATGGGGCGAGCCTAGCCTGACCCCCGCCGAGCAGGTCTTCGGGTGGTGCTCGTTCGACGTGCTGGCCATGAAGTCCGGCAATCCCGAGACCCCTGTGAATGCCGTTCCGCCGAGCGCTTGGGCACGCTGCCAGTTGCGCTTCGTCGTGGGCGTGAATCCCGATGAGGTTCTTCCGGCCCTGCGTCGCCATCTTGACCGGCACGGCTTCACCATGGTCGAGATCGCCAAGAGCCGTGAGGAGATTTTCCATGCCACCCGGCTCGATCCGGAAGATCCGTGGGTGCATTGGGTCATGAACTCGCTTGCCAAGACGACCGGCAAGAAGCCGGCCATCCTGCCGAATCTCGGCGGCTCCCTGCCCAATGACATCTTTTCGGAGATCCTGGGGCTGCGGACCATCTGGGTGCCCCATTCATACCCGGGCTGCTCCCAGCATGCCCCCAACGAGCATCTGCCGGTAGCCATTGCCCGCGAGGCTCTTTCTATGATGGCAGGACTCTATTGGGATCTCGGCACCGGAGACGTTCCGCCGATCGCTAAGGCTTAAACATCACAAGGGCGGATGCTGGACATTCGGCATCCGCCCATTGCATTGCGACTGCGCGTCCGGGCCGCAGCTTAAGGGCTGTGACCAAAAGAGTTTTTCATGACCTCACTCATCAAACGGGAATGGTACACGATCGCCATCCTCGGGATGGTTGTACTGGCCTCGTTCCTGCCGATCAGCAGTGAGCCTGCCCATGCTTTCTCCATCGGTACACAGGCAGCCGTTACACTCCTCTTTTTCCTGCATGGTGCCCGCCTGTCCCGGGACGTCGTTCTGGCCGGCCTGATTCAATGGCGGCTGCACCTCTTCGTGCTTGCCACCACCTTCGTGATCTTTCCGATCCTCGGATTGATCCTCATTGCCCTGCCGAGCCTGGCAACCTCGGCGCTCGGCATAGGCATCCTGTTCCTGTGCGTCCTGCCATCAACCGTTCAGTCTTCGATCGCCTTCACGTCCATTGCAGGCGGCAACGTCCCGGCAGCGATCTGTTCCGCCTCGGCGTCGAACATCCTAGGCATGTTCCTGACCCCGCTTCTGGTCGGATTTCTGTTCCATACGCAAGGCAACAGCGGCATCCCGCTCGATGCCGTCGAAAGCATTCTCCTGCAGCTGCTTGCTCCCTTTGTCCTGGGTCAGCTCGTCCAGCCGCGGATCGGCCGATGGCTGGGTCGGCACAAGATTCTCACGCAAATCGTGGACCGAGGCTCGATCCTCATGGTCGTCTATGGAGCCTTCAGCGAAGCCACGATCAGCAGCCTGTGGCACAGCCTGTCCATCGGCCATCTCACCGCCATTGTGGCAATCGACATCGCGCTTCTCGCTGTAGTGTTGTGCTTCACGTACTTCGTCAGCGGCTGGCTCAAGTTCGATCGTGAGGATCGGATTGCCATCACGTTCTGCGGCTCCAAGAAGAGCCTCGCCTCCGGTGCACCGATGGCAAGCGTGATCTTCGCTGGCCAGAATATCGGCGTGGTCGTTCTTCCGCTCATGCTTTTCCGCCAGATTCAACTGATGGCATGCGCGGTCCTTGCCCGTCGCCTCGCGAGCAGCGGTCGAGAGATGGACAGAGAGCTGGTGGAAGCTCGCTGACACTTCAGTTCCCCAAATACAAAGCGAGCAACGCTATGCATATGCAGGATTCGCAAGCGATCATCCACTGGCTTGGCGAGCAGCAGGAAACGATGGTCCAGCTCCTCTCTGACTTGGTCAACATCGACTCCGGCTCTTACGACAAAGCTGGCGTGGATGCAGTGGGAACTCGACTCATTCGGTTCTTCTCGGAACATGGCATTGAAGTGTCGGTGACACCTCACGCAGAATTCGGCGACATACTCCGTGCGGAAAGCGGCGATGTCCGCCGAGATGAGCGCCGGCACAACGTCCTGTTGCTGGGTCATCGGGATACGGTCTTTCCGACCGGGGAAGCCTCACGGCGGCCGTTCAGCATCAAGGATGGGCGCGCCTATGGTCCGGGCGTCGCCGACATGAAAGCCGGCCTGGTGATGAAAGCGTTTGTCATGGCGGCATTTAAACGCTTCGCGCCTCAGATCCCCCTTGTCGTGATGATGACGGGCGATGAGGAGATCGGCTCCAACGCATCGCGGGATTTCATCATGCAGGAAGCCAAGAGTGCCCTTGCGGTGTTCAATGCTGAACCGGGACGGGCTTCCGGCAATATTGTGACAGGCCGCAAAGGCGGCCTGAGCTATCGTCTCGACATCAGCGGGAAAGAGGCTCACTCCGGCGTAAATTTCACCGAGGGGGCGAGCGCCATTGCAGAGCTTGGACATAAGATCGTCGCCCTACATGACCTGACCCATATCGAAGACGGAGTCACGGTCAATGTTGGCTTGGTATCCGGTGGCCAGTCAGTAAACACGACTGCAGCTCATGCGAGTGCTGGATTCGAAGTGCGCTTCATGACCAATGAGCAGCGCGATGTCGCCATGATGGCTATCGAGGCCATCATGGCGACATCGAAGATTCCTGGAACGGCAATAAAGCTGGTCCGAAAGAGCAATTTTCTGGCACTCGTACCGACGGCCGAAAGCGAGAAGCTCGCAGCGTCTTATCTCCAGTCGGCCCGCAATTTCGGCATTATTGTGGAGGGTGAGTTTACCGGCGGCTGTGCCGATTCCGGCTTTACTGCAAGCGCAGGTGCCCCAACCTTATGCGGAGTAGGACCGGTCGGCGGCAAAGCCCATACTGCCGACGAGTATATCGAGCTACATACCCTCCACCAGAGAGCTCAAATTGTGGCAGAAACAATCAGAAAAGTCTTGGACGCTTAGCTACCGCAGCTGATTCACATCCACGCGCTCAGGAATCAACATCATCGGAAACGGTCCAGACAATGTGAACGAGGATGCTCAGGCCGCTGGAGACATGGCGCTCGGCTTAGTCTTTCCGGTCAATGGAATTGTACTAGGTCATGATCCCGACTTGGTCGCCTATTTCCAACAGGCGGGCGCTAGTTGTCCTGGATCCTTCGTAGCACATGTTTCGGCGGCCGAGACGCAAGCAGGCCATAAGCCGAGCAGCATTCGTGAGGCGAATCAAGGTGAGGGATGCAACACACCAGCAAACTTCAGCTCGGGGTCACAATAGGAATCTCCCCTAGCCTTCAGGAACACCTACTTTGCCGTCGTAAACGGACATCTGAGCATCTTCCGTGATGTGTCTGTAAATGGCGGTCTGGGACTGCAAGCCTGCCGAATTTCGCCGAACAAACATTCTTGACAAGAAGTTCCACTAGACGCGTACAGAAGCTGATCTCAATCTGCGCCTGACCCCGTGAAGGGTACTGTCAACTTGACGCCCGATCGGCACAGCTGCCGCAAGTGCAGCGCTCAAGCCAGTCCCAATCAACTTACGAGGGCAGCACCAGTCGCATCGCGCCAGGAAACGAAAGCGCGGTCGCGGGCCACGCGGTACTCACTGGCGGAAAGGCGATGGCGGCGGAGTTGGAAGTGGTTATGGATGGGAGTGTGAATCGAGAGAAACTGCTGCGCATGCTGGACTGACCTGAACCGCCTCATGTGGCGTTCCCGTCGTCGGGTCGGTTGGTGCGAGACTTCACAGCGGTTGTTGAGATATCGGCTCTGCCGATGTTCAACACCGGGCAGGATCTCGCGTTTGGCGGCACCATAGGATGCAAGTTTATCCGTTACGATCACCTTTGGCACGTAGCACAAACCCTTCAGCAGTTTGCGAAAGAAGCGCTTGGCCGCCTTCTTGTTGCGGCGGCTCTGGACCAACACGTCGCGCACGTTGCCGTGCTGATCAATCGCGCGCCAGAGGTAGTGCAGTTTGTCCCGGATGCGAACAAACACTTCATCCAGAAACCACTTGTCACCAGGTTGCGGCCGACGCCGTCTGAGGGTCTTGGCTAAGACCCGTCTGAAGCGCAGGCTCCACTCCCGGATGGTCTCGTAGCTGACCACGACACCTCGCGCGGCGAGGATCAACTCGACCTCACGCAAGCTGAGGCTAAAGCAGTGATAGAGCCAAACCGCCTGGTTGATGATTTCAGCCGGGAAACGGTAGCCGCGGTACGGATTAGGCGTCGTGCTCATGTCCAAGACCCTGCCACAGGCCCCGACCTATGCCAACCTGACAGTACCTTTGCCGACTGCTTGCGTGAGGCGTTTGGAGAGCCGCCGTATTGGGAGCATTGACGGCGCGCCCAGCGATAAACCCAATGCTGCCATCACACGTCGGGCTGGGCTTTTGGCAGCACTTCGATGCATCGGCAGGTCCGCTTGGGGTCGAGCCTGTGTCAAAACGTGGACGGGCCGCCCCGTGGAGCAATTTGATTTCTTGCGAGCCCGAATAGACCGGGAAATCCCCGGTACAGGCCAGTGAACTTGTACAAATAGTTCGTTGAGGCGAGGCTCGTCCGAGTTTTGACACAGGGTCGGTCAGACACAGCCGCTCAGCGACGCCGTGTGAAGGTCGGCTTGTCGTGCATTTTCGTACGTGCACTGCCCAGAGCAACGTGAGCCAAGCCTGTTGGAGGCTCTAACTTCGTCTGCTTTTGCCCATGGCTTCACCAGCAAACAATAAGGCGCGGCCGCAGACACGGAGAAGCTATAAAAACCCCGCCGGTTTAGGGCTTGAGGTGGTGGCGCAATAGGCGTGGGACCTGGGAAACCCGCATCAAAAGCCGGATGCTCAATCCGGCCTTGAGAGGGTAATACGGTCGTATCATTGCCAGAGCCGGGGCCAGACGATGGCTGAGCTGTTCACTGACAATATTCTCTAGCCGTCCACAGCATGAGGGGCTGGTTCGAGGTTCGGCGGACTTGACCTTCAGGACGCCTGCACCTCTTCCATCAGCCAGTTCCGGAAAGTCTCCAGCCCCGGACGAATAGGGCGATCCTCCGGTGTCGTGAACCAATAGGCGTTGCGGCTTTTGAAGCCGAGACCTGCCGGATTGACCAATCGTCCTGCCTCGAGTTCCTCCTGCACAAGCCGGCGCGGAACGAGCGCAAGGCCCTGGCCGGCTATCGCCGCACGGATAACGAGCGAATAAAACCCGAACCGAGTCGTATGCACCGGCGTGAAACCATGGAGCCCATGGGCCTCGGCAAACTCGCTCCAGCGCAGGGGCGTTTGAAAATGATCGAGCACGGTATAGCGGCGCACATCCTCCGCCGTCTCGATGCCGCCCAGGCGCGCGACGAAGGCGGCTGCGCCAACGAGAGCAACGTCGCGGCCGAACAGGTAACTGCCTCGATGCCCCAGCCACTCACCTTCCCCGAACCGGAAGACCCCATCGGCCGCTTCCTCCGTGTCCGTCGTCACGAAAGTCGTGAACTGCACGTCGATCTCTGGATAGCGTTCCGCAAACCGCGAGAAGCGCGGCACGAGCCACCGATCGCCAATGATCGGCAGCACATGGAGCCGGACCGACCAAGGCGAGGCCTTGAGGGCAGAGACCTGCGTGTTGCCGGCTTCAAGCTCCGCCAGGGCCCGGCGAACATGCTTTACGTAGATCCGTCCGGCTTCCGTCGGCACGAGACCACGGTTGCCGCGAGCGAACAGGGAAATTCCCAGTGTCTCCTCCACCCCGCGTAGATGTTTGCTCACCGCGCTCTGAGTCAGGTTGACGGCCGAGGCAGCGGCGGAGGCTGTGCCGTGCTCGGCAACGGCGAGAAGTACGCGTAGGGCGGTTATGGAGCCTGGGAGGCGCTGGATCGTCATGGAACAGAGTAACCGAGGAGAGAAGAGGACCGAGAGCTACTTCTATTCTAAAATAGAATACCAAGGCGACATAATTTCATTTGCCAGCCGAAGTTCCCCTTGGGAAACCAAAGGAAAAGGAGATCGGCATGACATCGACCACCGTTCTGTGGGCCTCACGCTTCCGCTCGGGTCCTGCCCCAGAGCTTATGGCCCTCTCGCGCTCCGATCCCAGCCATTTCCGCCTTGCGGCTTATGATCTCGCCGCCTCATTCTCCCATGCGCGCGAGCTTGTGAGAGCCAAGCTCCTCACCCAAGAGGAGGGCGACGCAATCGAGGCGGCTCTTGCGGACCTCAAAGCCGAAATCGGCACCGGATCCCTCGTTCCATCGGAACAAGACGAGGATGTGCACACTTTTCTGGAGCGTAAGCTCACCGAACGGCTCGGCCCCCTCGGCGGCAAGCTCCGGGCCGGACGCTCGCGCAACGACCAAGCGGCTAACGATCTCAAGCTCTATCTGCGCGATCGGGCTCGCCGCATCGCCATCGACCTGTTGGCCCTGCAGGATGCTCTTGCGTTTCAGGCGGAACAGCATCTCGAGACCGTAGCCCCCGGGTTTACCCATCTTCAGCCTGCGCAGCCGGTGAGCTTTGCGCACCAACTCCTTGCTCATGCTCAGGGCTTCGCCCGTGACATCGAGCGCATGCAGGATTGGGATCGGCGCGCGGCACGCTCCCCGCTGGGCGCTGCGGCGCTTGCAGGATCGGCCATTGCCAAATCGCCGGAATCCTCCGCCCGTGAGCTCGGTTACGACGCACCTTGCGAAAACTCCATCGATGCGGTTGGCAGCCGCGATCACGTCGCGGAGTTTCTCTTCGTAACCGCGATGACCGGCGTGAACCTGTCCCGTTTGGCCGAGGAGATATTCCTGTGGTCCTCGCGCCAGTTTCGCTGGATCGCGCTCGACGATGCCTATGCCACCGGCTCATCCATCATGCCGCAGAAAAAGAATGCCGACATTGCGGAACTGACTCGCGGTCGGGCCGCGCGCCTCATCGGTGCACTCGGGACGATGCTGACCGCACTCAAAGGATTGCCCTTTGCTTACAATCGCGATCTCGCTGAGGATAAGCGGGCCGCATTCGAAGCCATCGATACCCTCGCCCTCGTGCTTCCGGCCATGGCCGGAATGGTTCGGACGATGCGGGTCGATGTGGATGAAGTGAGCCGCCAGGCGACCGATGGATTCACGCTAGCCACCGAAGTGGCCGACTGGCTTGCGCGCCAGGGTGTTCCGTTCTCGGAGGCCCACGAGATCACCGGCCGCTTGGTTCGATATTGCGAGGACCGCAATATCGGCCTTGAGGATCTGAGCGCCACGGATCTGTCGATCGTGGATTCGCGCCTGGACGCAGCCCTTATGACGAACCTGACGCCGGATGCCGCCATCAGGGCCCGAGACGGCTATGGCGGGACGGCGCCGCTTCGGGTCGCCGAACAGCTTGCCCGCCTGCGCATGGATTTTGATAAACAGCGCGAATGGGCGATGCATTATGACGGCCCTCGGATCTGAACAGGCACGAATAGAGAGAACCGGAATGAGCAGCACCACCGCACCCTCCTCGATCGGTACGGGGCAGACCGCGCGCTTCGATCCGTCGATCGCGCACCTGACACATGTGCCGCGCCGCCATTACGGCCGCTGGATCGCCAGCGCCCTGATCCTCGCGGCGTTCGCCCTTGTGGTGAGGGCATTCGCTGAAGGGCAGATCGACTGGGCCGTGGTCGGCCAGTTCTTCACGGCCCAATCCATCATCAGCGGCCTCGGCAACACGATCATCATGACGATCTGCGCCATGGCCTTGGGCATCACGCTCGGCGTTCTATTCGCTATCATGGTGATGTCGCCCAACCCGGTCCTGAAGAGCATCGCCGTCTTCTACATCTGGTTCTTTCGCGGAACACCCCTCCTCCTTCAGCTCCTGCTCTGGTTCAACCTTGCTCTCGTTTTTCCGCGCATCGGCATCCCTGGATTGTTCGAGGTGCGCATGGTCGATGTGATGACGCCTTTCGTGGCAACCCTGCTCGGCCTCGGCATCAATCAGGGTGCCTACACGGCCGAGGTCGTCCGGTCAGGCATCTTGTCGGTGGATGCAGGCCAGACAGAGGCAGCCAAGGCCATCGGCATGACGCGCCTGACAACCCTGCGCCGCATAGTCCTTCCCCAGGCCATGCGGGTGATCATTCCGCCGGTGGGCAACGAAGTGATCAGCATGGTAAAGCTCACGTCCATCGCCAGCGTGATCGGCTTCGCCGAAGTTTTGCGCAACGCGCAAACGATCTATTATGCCAATGCGCGGGTGATCGAGCTTCTGATCGTCTCCGCGGGCTGGTATCTGATCATCGTGACGATCCTGAGCATCGGCCAGCATTTCCTTGAACGCTACTTCGCCAGGGGCTCAGGCCGGCGGTCTCGTCCTGCCGCGCCCTCGGCTGTGGAGGGCTGAGCCATGATGCCTATCGTCGTCGCAGCCGATGTGCGCAAAACCTTCGGGTCCGTTCAGGCGCTCAATGGTGTGTCGATCGAAATCCCCGCCGGGCAGGTGCTCTGCATCGTCGGCCCCTCGGGGTCGGGAAAGAGCACGCTCCTTCGCTGCATCAACCAACTCGAGCGGATCGATTCCGGAGCCATCTGGGTCGATGGCGAACTCGTCGGCTATCGGCGTGTCGGGGACAAGCTCTATGAGTTGACAGATTCAGAGATTGCCCGCCAACGGCTGACGAGCGGCATGGTCTTCCAGCGGTTTAACCTGTTCCAGCACATGACGGCCCTTGAGAACATCATCGAAGGCCCGGTGACGGTGCAGAAGCGCCGCCGCAACGAAGTCATCGACGAAGCAATGGTGCTTCTGGAACGTGTGGGGCTTTCGGCAAAGCGCGATGCCTATCCATCGGAACTCTCCGGCGGGCAGCAGCAGCGCGTCGCGATTGCACGCGCCCTCGCCATGAAGCCCAAGCTGATGCTGTTCGACGAACCGACCTCGGCGCTCGACCCGGAGCTGGTCGGCGAGGTTCTCGCCGTCATGAAAGGTCTGGCGCGTTCGGGCATGACGATGATCGTCGTGACGCACGAGCTTGGATTTGCACGCGAGGTCGCGAACGAAGTTGTCTTCATGGATCGGGGAGCCATTGTGGAACGGGGCTCACCGCAAGAGGTGCTGGTGCACCCGCAACAACAGAGAACCCGCGATTTCATCGCCGCGGTTCTTGCTTGACGAACGTTCCCTCAGGAAAGGACAGACGACAATGAAACTGACAGCAGGTCTGCTCGCGAGCGTGATCGCTCTGGGCTTTGCAGCCCCGTCCCACGCAGCGGAACTACCGGATCGCATCAAGAAGGCTGGCAAGATCGTCGTCGCGACGATGCCGAATTACGCGCCCATCACTTTCAAGGATCCGGCTACGAACAAGCTCACGGGCTTTGACATTGATCTGGGCGAGGCTCTCGCGAAGGAACTCGGCGTTGGAATCGAATGGCAGGAAATCGCCTTCGCTCAGATGATCCCGTCGCTTCAGACCGGACGTGTCGACATCGCGCTCGCCGGCATGAGCGATCTTCCGGCCCGCCGCGAGATTGTCGATTTCGTCGACTACATGAAATCCGGCGCGCAGTTCTACACCTCACCCGCTATGGCGGCGACCATCAAGGCGTCTGAGGACCTGTGCGGCAAGAAAGTCGGCGCGAGCCGCTCGACCAACTGGCCCCGCCAGATCGGCGAATGGAGCCAGGCCAACTGCGTGGCGAAGGGAAAGCCGGCCATTGAGGCCATCGGCACCGAGGGATCGGCTGATGCCCGCACGCAGCTGAAGACGCAGCGCCTCGATGCTGCCGTCCAGGGCAACGAGACCCTGCCGTACTTCCAGTCGCAGGAACCCAACAGCTATACGCTCATCGGCGAGGCCTTCACCGTTTCCCTTTCCGGCATTCCCGTCCTCAAGACCGAAATTCAGTTGCGCGACGCGATCAAGGAAGGTCTTGAGCGCCTTCAGCAGAAAGGCGTCTATGACGAGATCGTCAAGAAATATGGTCTCCAGGCCAACAAGCTGACGCCCATCGGCATCAATCAAGGCACGGACTAAATCTGGACATGGGCTCACGCATCACTGCGTGAGCCTTTTTCTCATGTTTGGTTCACGCCAGCGAACATCGCTGCGCATTCAATGATTGCTCTTCCGCTCCTGGGCCATGAGCGCCGGCAGATCATCCCAGACATACAGATAGTTCTGGGAGCGCCATACAGGACCCGGATCGGTATAGCTCCCGGCTCTTTCTCCTCCCATTCGTTCGTAGAACGCGATGGCCGGATCGTTCCCGACAACCACACCAAGTCCCACGCCGTTGTAGCCGGCCTCCATCATGTAGCGCGCAAGGTGAAGCAGCAGATTGCGGCCAATGCCTATGCGGTTGAAGGCAGCTGCCACATAGAGAAATTTGACCTCGGCTCGGCCCTGAAAGATGTCGTCGGAGGCTGGTCCGGCTGCACCGAAACCTGCCAGTTGCCTCTCCGCCTCGGCAACCATAACGATCCGCTCGCTTTCGGCGTTTGAAAGCATACTCTGCCAACGGGCCAGCCTGACCTCCTCCGTCACCGCGTCGTATGCAGTTTGCGGAGCAAGACCGCGATAGGTCTCCCGCCACGTATGAAAATGCAGCCGCGCAATCGGCAGAGCATCGGCCTTCTGTGCCAAACGGATCGTGATGGTCATTTTATACCTTGTTACTTCATGGCAGTTGTACTGCTCCAACGTCTCCTATGGGTCAATCTGAGCCGTTGAGCGTGGCCTTCTACGTCAGCTTACCCTACGACTACGGAAGTTCAGCTTTCGTCCGCCTCGTGCCATGAGCTGACTTTTGCCTATCGTAGGAGCTGGCATTGCTTGGCTCATTCTGCCATGGCGGGATGGAAAGCCGCGGCGGGTATTGCCGCTTGAACAATGATGCCGCCAGCCAAGTTTCATTGCGCCTGACAGCGGTTAACGTGGCATGCCCAGGCACCCTCAGAGAGAGATCTGACAGCATGAAGCTGTGTCGCTGCTAAACGTGCAGCAGGAATTCCGGATTGTCCGCCAACTTGCACGCGAACTTCATCGGCTTAAAATCGGAGTCGAACTTCAGGATGATTTTCTCGCTGCGGCTCGCGATATAAAAGTGCCCCGATTTCGTGAACGCCATTCCGCACGCTTTCTTCACCTTCACTCCTTCAATTGGCGAGAGCGTGAAATCACCCGGGGAACTGGGCAGTTTCGCGGTAAGCACATCGTTGCCGGCGCTCACGTACAAATTGCCCTTCCGCACGGTCATGTGGACGGGCGATTTTATGCCGTTGCTCTGGCCCATAAATTGCCCGTTCTTGTCATAGGCTTTCACTCTGCCGGCGGGCTCGTCGGCAACATAGAGTGCGTTGTTCGCCCATACCACTCCCCGAACAGAATGCTTGTTCTTACCCGAATCGAAGTATTCCAGCCCAGCCGGCGTCTTCATCGGCGTAGTCGTTGAACCCAGGTTGTCCACGCTGGAAGCGACAAAAGTGCCAGGGTAGAACGTGCCACTTGCGGGCAGCGCTGGAGCTTGCGGAGCCGGCGTCGCGCTCGTGCCGTCAGCGGAGATAATCAGGCGAGTGACGATGTTGGTATCCTGGCTTGAGACGTAGCAGTAGCCCGCGTCGTCAAACGCTATATCGAAGGGATGCTCTATCCCTTTGCAGCTTTGCTTCGAAACAAACGTGCTGACGAGTTTGTACCGAGCCCCCGCCCCTTTGTAGCAAAGCACGCTGTTTTCCTGTCTATTGCTATTTACCACGTAGAGGTACTTGCCGACCAAATAGATGCCGCGAAGTTCATCCAGCAAGATTGCTCCGCTGTCCCGCAGCACACTGGGAGTGATCCTCTTCCCGTCCTTGTCGTGGGCATGCACGTTGTTCTTGTGTGGATCTGTTTGGGGCTTGCCTCCGTGAAGCGTAACGAAAAGCATTGGGCCCTTCCTGAGGAACTCACCGTGCCAACTATCGATCTAGCGACGCTTGCCACCGCCGTAGCAGAGGTTGTCGGCGAGAATGTACACAACATTGGGCTTCGCCGGCTGGGCCAATGCTGCGGTGCCCGGCAAGGACAGGGCCGAGACGCAGGAACTGAATGCCAGTGCGACATCTATCCCGCTGCCTGACGTTGAGTATCGGGTAAAACCCTGAAATCAGGGCTGGAGAGGCCGCGCCCGCAGTCCACGGAAGGACCGCTTGGGTTCAGGCAGTGAAGTTTGGCGTCTTTTCGGAATGTCCGGATTGGTGAGGATTGCTGCCCTCGGGCTAGCGTCCCAGGTGTGCCATTTTGAGACCTTCCGAGCCTGAGTCCGTTGCGTGCTATACCCGTCAATGGCTTACGGCGAGAATTTCGGGTCAGTCCGTTTATGGCACGGGCCACGCCGAGAACGAGAAGACAGCAATCTTCATTCAACCACGTCATCGGCAACCAGCAGAGACTCAATCTCTCGGCTAATCGCCGCCCCCAACTCTCTCGCTGTCTTTAGATTGATCACAAGCTCGAACTTAATCGGCTGCTCGACGGGCAACTCTGCCGGCTTAGCTCCTTTCAGGATTTTGTCCACATACGTGGCCGTCTGTCGGGCCAAGTTGACCTGGTTTACCCCGTAGGACATCAGCCCTCCAAGATCCGCGAATTYCCTGGCTGCGCCCATGGACGGCAGTCTGCTGTTCGCCGCAAGACTGACGATGCGCTTGTATTCGCCAAACAGCATAGGGCTGGGCATGACAATGAGAGCGCTGGCGCTCTCTCGGGCCATCGCGGCAAACGCGCTGACAATGTCCTCCGGGCCAAACGCCGGCACGAGTTGAAGCTGTAATCCCAAAGTCCGGGCCGCATCCCCCATCTCATTCAGCAGGCCTGCCATCGTACGTTCGCCGTAGGCATTGGGATGCCAAAGGACCGCAACACGGGAGAGGCCAGGAACGACCTCACGGAGCAACTGGAGGCGTTTGGCCRCCACCTCCGGGCCCAGAAAGGTTGTCCCGGTCACGTTCCCGCCTGGTTGCGCAAGGCTGGCGATCAGCCCGTCGGCGACTGGATCGGCCATGCCAACCACAACGATGGGGATTGTGCCCGTTGCGTGCCGGGCCGGGAGCGCTGCTGTCGTACTGAACGCAACTAGAATATCCGGCTTACGACTGATCAATTCAGCGGCCAACCCAAGGAGCCGATCTGACCTCCCATCGGCATATTGTCGCTCGATAGCGAGGTTCTGTCCCTCGGTATAACCAAGATCATGCAGTCTTTGCAGGAAGGCGTTGAGCATGCCGAAAATTGGGTCGGAGAGTTCGGAGCGGCCAGGGGACAGGAAGGCGATGCGAGGCATCTTCGTTGCTGGCTGCGCACGTGTTGCCCGCGCCCATGCGATCGTCGCGCCACCGACCAGCGTGATGAAGTAACGTCGTTGCATTGCCTTACCTCGACTCGGCAGCGCGTCGTCTGTCGTTCACCTCAGGCCCAAGCATACAGCTAAATGCCTTTCGCCGCATGGGGTGCGGGGAAACCCCGAGTTTCGCTTAACAAACATTTTGACAAGAAGTATCCGCTCGATGCGTACACAAGCTGGACTCAGTCTGCGCCTGCTCTTGGGAAGCGATCGGCTCGGATCAAGCTGTGTTGCAGGCAACGTACGCCAAGATGAATGACCGCATTCCATCCTGAAGCAGACATGCGGCGTACGTCCTGGAAGCGCCATTTCCAGACCTTCGTATGCAGGAGCCAAAGCAACAGTTTCTGAGAGAGGCCGCAAAAGGGACTTTCTTGAAATGCATCCAGTGAGATTATGAATATCGCAACGGATTGCTTGGCTTGAACCCTCATATCTGTTCCCCATGGCCAACGACATCCCTTGTTGCGACTTCTTAGTAGGAGTACTCTCTGTTCCGGCGCGGTTCGTTTGTGGCTCTTTTGAATGAAGGGCCTGCTCCGCTTCTTACACGGAGTGTTCTCATGCTCAGCATGTCATGCTCCCCAGGGCCTCGACCTGATCCTTCGGGATCCGATCCGATGCCTTCTGAACAGCCCGGGACGAAGAAGCCATTGCACGTCCCGCCCGCACCTTCGAGCGAAGTGCCAAAATCAGTTCCAGGTCAGACGCCAATCCCGCGACCCTTTCCTCGGCCGCGCGCTTAAGGACAATGAGGACCCGAGCTCGCGGCATCAGCGAGGAGGTCCGTTCAATCAGGTAAAGGCTCCCTCTCGATGCCAGACCACGCCAGTTCTTCGGCCAATGCCTGACAAAGGGAACGGATACCCTCCCCATCGGGATAGCCGAAGAGGCCGGTATGGCAATGGCGGTCATCGTTCCAGCCAGGATAGTCCAGGATAGGGTAAAGACAGATCCCGTCGACCGGGACACCTGCCTTCCGTGCCGCGATGACCTCATGAGCGATGATGCGGAGCCACGCCGGGCGCAGGTCACCCTCGATCCCAGTCTCGGCGACAAACAGCGGGCGCCTGTAGCGCTCGTAGATGTCGCGCAGGAGGTAAGAGAAGGAACGATACTGCGGGTGATCCACCCCAATCGGCAGGTCGCCATCGATCCACTGATTGTGAAGGTAATAGTTCACACCGACAATATCGACATAGTCAGGTCGGCCGCCCAGCTCAGGACGGTGGCGCCCTGACAGGAAGTCCAGCGCCTCGAACTGCGCCAGGGTGTAATGCTGGGCCGCTCGGACGTCCTGCGGGTGATCGGAGCGCGGAACGACATGGATAGCAGGCTCCGCGTGGACAATGCGCGCGCGCGGCTCAACCTCGCGCACCGCCTCAATGGCCGCGATTGCTGCTCGCACGAGGATTGCCTTGAGCTCGTTGCCGCGCCCAGACGCAAGCGGGTTGATATATGCGAGGCTCCCACCCGCCCAGGACCAGAATGAGATCTCGTTCACTGGCACATAGATGGGCACTCCGTCGGTCTCGTCGCGGACGACTTGCGCGGCGGCGCGCGCAAAGCGTGCGAGGCGGTCGACGAAGGCAGGGGACCAGATGTCGAGGCCGTCCGGCCAGCCCCAATGGCAGATGTCCCATATGACATGGGTTCCCGTGTCGCGGGCCGCCCGAAGCTGGGGCAGAAAGCTTGACCAGTCGTAGTGACCGGGTGTGCTCTCAATCAGATGCCAGCGGAAGCCATCGCGCACGGTGCGGATTCCGTGCTCCGCCAGCATTCTGTAATCGGCCTCGGCATGTTTATCATGACCTGTGGCGGCGATCAGATCGAGCCGCCGTCCATGTTGGTGTCGATGGGTTGAGCACTCAAATCCACCGATCAGAAAGCTGGCAAACAGGTCCGAGCGGATGTTGCAGAGAGCCTGCGGCGAGAGGCCGGCCGCGTAGCTTCTGAGAGCTTGATGGAGCTGCCGCTCATTCTCGGCGGCCCGGTTCCCCCCAACGACCGCACCGGCCTCAACCGCCCTTTCATTGTCGAGGTCCTGCATTCCATGCTCCAGGGTTTGGCTCTCGGCCCCTAGCCTTCTCGCCCGTCGCGACGCGAGCGATGTCTCGGTCGCCGGTTCTCAAGCTCGACTCTCGCATCTGGAGGACCAGCGGCTCCAGACCACATTCTGGCGTAGTGGCCGTTACGCTCAAGAAGTTCGCGATGGGTACCCCGCTCGACGATCCCGCCGGCATTCATGACGAAGACCTGATCGCAGGCCACGACGCTCTCAAGCCGATGCGTTACGAGCACGATTGTGCGTCCACCCCTGAGTGACCGCAGCGTCTTCAAGAGAAGCTGCTCATGGTGCGGATCAAGGGCACTGGTCGGCTCATCCAGAATAAGAAACGGCGCACGCGTCAACAGCGCCCGGGCGATGGCAATCCGCTGGCGCTGTCCGCCCGAGAGGTTCTGCCCACCCTCGGCCAAAATGGTCTCGTAGCCCTCCGGAAGGTCTTCGATGAAGGCTGCCGCCCCGGCGAGTTCAGCAGCTCGCTCGATTTCATATTGGCTGGCGCCCGGCCGGCCATAAGCGATGTTGGCCGCGATGCCCGCGGGAAGCATGAGGCTGTCCTGGGCCACCAACGCCATGTGAGACCGAATATCGGTCAGCCGTGCTGCGCGGAGATCGACGCCATCCAGGCGCATGGCCCCTGCCGATGGATCGTAAAGCCGCAGCATCAGCGCCAGAAGCGTGCTCTTGCCGGTGCCGCTTGGTCCGACAAACGCCACCATCTCGCCAGGCCGGATCTCCGCGCAGAGATCATGCAGGATCGGATGACCGGGCCGATAGGCAAACCCGACCTGGTCCAGCACCAGCGTCCGCGAGGCGATCGGCAGGCTTGCAGCCCGGGGATCTTCGGTAATTACCTCCGGCGTATCAAGAATCCGGAACACCCGCCGGGTCGCGGCCTCGAAGATCCTCACCTTGACGACAAACTCGGTGAGCCACTTCAGCGGCTCCCACAGCTTCCGGACATAATCCATGAACACGATCAGAAGACCGACCGTCATCCCGCCTTCCACCGGAGACACGAACTGGTCGCGGTACACGAGATAGCCGCCGTACCCGAGGATGATGGCCCCTCCGACGGCGAGAATGCTGTCGCGGGCGAGAGGATAGAGTTGCTCCTGAACATTGAGGTGCAGCAGCGCCCGAACGCTGCGCCCGACTGCCCCACGAAAGCGTCGGAACTCATAAGCCTCCCGCTGATAGGTTTGGGCCAGTGGCATTCGCACCATCGCCTGCTGGATGAAGCTGGTCAGATCAGCGTCGACCTGTTTTGACGCGAGAGCCCGCTCGTGAATCCGGACGCCAAAGCGCCAATTGCTCCAGATCATGAACGGAGCCACCGTGAAGGCGGCGACGGTCAGGGAGGCATTCCGCGACAGGAGAATGGCCGTCATCACCGTCAGGGTCACGGCCGCGACTGACGTGCCAATCACTGTGTCCATGATGCCCCAGGGGCCGAAGGCATCGGTGGTCAGGCGATAGATCGCGTCTCCCTGCGGGCGGCTGCGGTGATAGGTCAGGCCGAGGTGCTGGAGCTTTCGGAACAGATCATGGCGCACGCGCGTGGTGCCCTGGTAGTTCAGCCGGTAATTGATCATCATCCGGCCGAACCAGGCGAGATAGCCAACGATGTGGAGCCCCATGCCCATCAGGACGAGACCAACCACCTGCCCCACTTTGTCGGCGGGCAGGATCGACAAGAACAGGCTATGCACCCGGTCACCTTTGGGTTGGCCCGTCAGTACGCTGTCGATCAGGACCGCCAGCGGCCATGCCTCGAGCAGACCGACACAAACCGACACACCGATCAGAGCAACGAGGGCGGCGATCCAAACCCAGTCGGCCGCAAAGTACCCCAATGCGCGGCGGTAGACGGACGTGGCCTCGGCATCGACCTGGCCGAACTGCTCAGTGTCCAGGAAGCTCCTCCTAACAGAGGATCGAGCGACACGGGGTGTTCGTGTCTCCCCCCTCTTGCTGAGCACATGCAACATTCGCTCTGATTTGAATGTAGGCCAGGTCAAGCGTCAGGGAAAGGTGACGCTCCAGCGGGTGAGCTTCCTCGGGGATGAACGGCGGCTTCATCAGGTGTTCAGGCAGAGAGGTCTACAAGCTCTGCCGTTAGGAAGCGTCATCCCAGCTCAGGTGGGACAGAAGACCGCAACCCAAAAGTAGCAGAAGCGTTCAAATCCCGTTGCCTCCGGCCGCGAATAGCGGCACAGCAGCGGCCTCTCAAAAACAACAAGCAAGACAGCGTCGGCAATCCCATCCGGGAAGCGTCGGCGCCGGGGCCAATCAATAACAATGTCGAACTCGATCGCGGTGCCGAACCACCCTTCGGCGCAGGGCCGCCGCGCGCGTTGGCGCGCGCTCCTGGCCTATGCACCCAACTGGACTGCCGTTGCCTTCTTTCAGGATGTATGGCGTCTCGCTCAGCCTTATTGGGCATCTGAGGAGAAATGGTATGCTCGAGGGATGCTGGCCCTGCTGCTCGCGATCAAGCTCGCAGCGATCTATATCTGCGTGCAGCAGAATGAATGGTACAACAGCTTCCACTCGGCCCTCCAGGCCAACGACATTCAAGCCTTCTTCAAGCAGATCGGCATCTTCGGGCTGATCGCCGGCAGCTACACAATCTCGCTCGTGTCGTCGCATTGGGCTGCGGAGAGCCTGAAGCTGCGGTGGCGCGACTGGCTGGTGCGACAGTACACGGCTGACTGGCTCTCCAGCCGGGCCTATTACCGGATCCAGCTTGAAGGCCGGTCGAGTGCCAACCCCGATCAGCAGATTGTGGAAGATCTCGGCCTGTTTGCCGGGCAGACGCTCAATCTCCTGGTCGGCTTTCTCGACATGTCCGTCAGCCTGATTGCCTTCACAAGCATTCTCTGGGGTCTGGGCGGCACCGTCACAGTCGCGGGGGTGTCAGTGGCCGGCTATATGGTGTTCGCGGTCTTTGGCTACGCGTTTCTGGCAAGCTGGATTACTCACAGGATCGGCAACCCTCTGGCGGGTCTTCACAGCGCGAACCAGCGCCTGGAAAGCGAATTCCGGTATGGTCTCGTGCGTCTGCGCGAAAACGCCGAGACGGTCGCGTTCTATGGCGGTGAGACCCAGGAGCGCCGCGTTCTCAATGAGCGTTGGCACGGCGTGGTCGAGAATTTCTGGGCGATGATGCGGCGTGAGCAGGCGATGGCATGCTTCACCCATTCCTATACCCAGTTCAGCATCATCGTCCCATTCCTGCTGGCAGCTCCGCGCTACTTTGCGGGCCAGATCACCTTCGGTCAGGTGATGCAGGTCACTGCGGCCTTTGCGACCGTCCAGGGATGCTTGAACTACTTCATCAACAGCTACCGAGAGATCGCGCACTGGAGGGCGACGACGGGCCGTCTGAAGACGTTCCGGACCGACCTCGATCAAGCACGAGCGACCGAACACGGCTCCTTTGTCCGGATGCTTGGGGCCGGGCGAATTGGGGTGCAGGATCTGCATCTCTCCCTGCCGAACGGGCGCGCGCTCGTCAGCGGCGTTGATTTGTCGGTCGAGCAGGGCAAGGCGCTGCTGATCAGAGGTCCTTCCGGCACGGGCAAGAGCACGGTGCTGCGGGCCATTGCGGGCTTGTGGCCCTATGGCCGTGGCAACGTCTCAGTCTCGTCTGGCGCCTCCTTCTTTTTGCCTCAGCGGCCCTACCTGCCGCTTGGAACCTTGCGGCAGGCGATCTTCTATCCCGCTCCTGCGCGAGCCGACGACGCGGAGATCAGTCATATCCTGCGCAGCGTCGGCCTGCAGCACCTGATCGAGCGATTGGACACGGTCGAGCCCTGGAGCCAGCGTCTATCCGGTGGGGAGCAGCAGCGGCTTGCCTTTGCGCGTGTTCTGCTGGCCAGGCCGGAGACGGTGTTCCTGGATGAAGCGACGTCCGCTCTCGATGAGGAGGCCGAACGCAACGTGTATTTGCTGCTGCGCAACGCGGAGTGGAAGCCCACCATCGTCAGCATCGGCCACCGCTCGACCCTGGTCGATTATCATGACGAGACGTTGGACCTGAAGCGGGCTGCCTGAGCGATCCGCTTGGTGATCTGCCCGTTGTTGAGCCTGAAGACCTGCTGGGAGAATGGCATCATACGGCATTTTAAGGCGGTCCTGATCGCCTCCTCTACACGGCCTTCTCCATTCAACGCGTCTACGGTGGTGGATTGGACGAGGCATGAAGGCAGCAGCTTTCTGCGGGCATGGCAGGGCTACGGTCTGAACTGAGGAAAGCGGCAGCGACAGGAGAGAAAGTCTACGGGTGGGATCCTCCTGGGTGTCAGGGTGGTGCTCGATGAGATGCCCATGGCCTTTGTGGTCCAGCACGATGGTTCGGTGCAGTCTCCTCCTGGCTTTCTGTGGGGTACGGCAACAGCCGCGTACCAAGTGGAGGGTACGCGGCGAAGGGCAGTAGCGGCCGTATGATCCGTCTCAGCGGAAAGGGCAGCTTCGGGTCAAAGAGCAACGAACAGCGAATGCAATGAAGGTCAGCTTACCGCCCGACAAGCGGACCAACGCGTTTCTTCCGAGAAGTGCCAGGAGCGGCCATTCGCAATCATCCTGACCTAAGGCCACCCTGCAAGCAGGAGGCATTGTTCGAACGCAAAAGCCCAGGCTCCGGGGCGAACGGACAGGATGCCTTCGCATCTCTGCCTCGCACACTACGGGCCTGGGCTGATGGGGTACTAGACGAGCGCTCGCACCGTCAGGCAAGCGCAGAAACAGGCCGGGCCGGAGTACATCCGTCCTGACACGGCCTCGTCGAAGCAGGCGGTGACGCCCGCTGCTTCGAAGTCCACATACGATGTTCGCTGGAGTAAACCTGATATGGGATCGGAAGCCTGCTTTTACAAGGGCTTACACATTGGTCGGAGCGGAACGGCCCGCAGCCTGCTCGCGTTGGCAGAGCAGGATTCTCTGACGACCGGATTTTTGATCAGCGACAGCGCTCTCCCATGCCCACTGATCCTGACACTAGCCCCCTCGACCAGATCATAACCCTCGCGCGGGAGATCGTCGACGACTGCCCCTCCTGCGCCGGCAAGGCCTCACAAATCGCCATGTGGGCCCGCGAGATCCGGGAGCGGCGCCCAAGCCGGCAGGAGCTGGAGGCGCTAGTGGATGCGACCTGCAAAGGCTCCGTGCCGGGCGACCAGCGCAAGCTCCTGATCGAGGGCCTGCGCGCCCTGATCCGCTTCGCCGAGTGAGAGAGCATGCAGGCCTTTACTGACCCAGAACACTTGACCTCCCCAGTCCCCGTCCATCCGCGGACGGAGCGGTCGCCTCAATCCGGATCGGCACCGCCGCCTGGAGCATCCCGAAAGAGCATGCAGCCCCTTTCCCCGTAGCTGGCTCCCACTTGGAGCGCTACGGCGCCGTCCTCAACGCTGTGGAAATCAACACATCCTTCTACCGTCCGCATCGAGCCGCGACCTACGAACGCTGGGCGGCGTCGGTGCCGGAGGATTTCCGCTTCGCCGTGAAGATCCCGAAGGCCATCACCCATGAGCGCCGTCTGGAGGACGCAGGCGACCTGCTGGACCGGTTCCTGTCGGAGGTGGGCGGCCTTGGACCCAAGCTGGATCCACTGTTAGTTCAAATGCCGCCGAGCCTGAGATTCCAGCAAGGCATCGCAGACCGTTTCCTGGCTGATCTGAGGAGCCGGGTCGAAGGTGGCATCGTGTGTGAGCCTCGCCATGCAACCTGGTTCACGCCCGAGGTCGAGACCCTGCTCGCTGAGCTTCGGATTGCCCGCGTGGCTGCCGACCCGGCGCCGGTTCCCGGAGCTAACGATCCCGGCGGGTGGCGTGGGCTGTCGTACTACCGCCTGCACGGATCGCCCCGGATCTACTACTCGGCCTACAGCGCAGAATTTCTGGCCGCCATCGCGGAGGTGCTCGTCAGGGATGCCGCAGCGGGCATCGAAACCTGGTGCATCTTCGACAACACGGCGGCGTTCGCCGCCACCGCCGACGCCTTCACGACCAGGAGCCTGCTGCAGGCCCGCTGCCGAGGTTCCCGGGTGTAATCGGGCCTCTCAGACCGTTCCGCCATGCGCGATTGGGGATGGCCTACGTCATCAATGCAATGGACCGCTCAGGGACCAATGGAGTGTTGGGCTCCTCCTCCCGCACGGCCCACGCCCCTGTTGTCGGGGGCCCGCACGAGCCTGAACATCAATAGTGGCCTAGCAGCGGGGCCACCATCATACTTGGATTGAAGGGACGCTGCGCAAACGACGGTCCCGGCCAGCCTTTGAGTTGGTCTCCGCTTGGCGGCATGACTTTGCCCAGGGCCTCGAAGGCTCATCCGCGTTGGCGTGGCCGCGCGCTGCGAAATCCCCGGATTCAGAACCCTGCTGAGTTTTCACCTATTGGATCAGGTCCGATAGGGCATCCGCCACGGCCAAGGTCCCCTGCTCACGGATCCGCACGATTCGGGATGCCCGCTCTTTCTGCTCGGGGCGGTAAAGGTATGGATCGAATTCAAGCGGTAAGGCCGGGTCACCGAGGTACTTCGGCCTGTCCTCGCGCTCAAAGCAGTGAGCCCTCAGCTCCCGGCCGAGGTGGTCCTGAACGGAGCGGGGGAGCGGTGGCACATTGCTGTGCGTTCGCACATGGTGGACTCGCACGGTCATTTGGGATCCGGTTGTGTTGTTGATCATCTCTCGGCGCTTGGCACTGCTACGTCCAATGCGTCGCCGGTTGCATTGGTTTCCGCCAAGCCTGGAGAAAATTGACGCGGGTGTTTCCTGCCGCATTCCCAGAACGGTTTCGGCCACGGTCGTCTGGCGGAGTGGATCGCATCAGGGAAGCCTGCATGATGACCATGCCGGCGATTGTGGCGGCCGAGTTCGGCAAGCACCTGCCGATGGCTTCCAGCGATGGTTTGGACCGATGTTGGCGAGGTGAACCGCCGTTCCACGGGCTGGTTTCACCGTGGCGGCAAAAACCACGCGCAAGCCGTGCGGCATCTCTACTTCCAAGGACATTCTGAGTTGTTCCGGCTAGGGAGGTTCCGGTTCAACCCGGATGTCGAAGTGTAGCACCTCCTCGCGCGTCCCGAGCTTCCCGTACAGCGCGACGGCCGGATCATCGCCGTAGTCGCCTGCACGTAGACCACCCAAGCACCGCGCCGGGCGGCGATCCTGCGCAAGTGCTCGATCAGGGCGGTTGCAATGCCCTGGCGTCGATGTTCCGTACCGACAGCCAAGTCGTAGATGTACAGCTCGCGCCGCATCCTCTCGAACTTGTCGAGTTCATAGGCGACGGGTCCTCCCACGACCTCCGCGCCCGCCAGCGCCACGACGGCGACGACGTGTTCCCTCGCGAGCAGGCCCTCCAGGTAGGCGTCGCTCGGCGACTCGGCTCCGTAGGCCACCGGATCCGCGAATGCCTCGCCGAACAGTACGTTCAGCTCGCGGAGAAGACCGACGTCGGCCGGCAGGAGGTGACGGAGCGTGATCGGTGCGGAAGCCATTCGTCATTTATAGCGCGGCCGTGCGGTTGGGACACCGCCTTGAAGCCGACACCCGCTCCGCTCAAGGTAGGTGCCGCCTCAGTCCCGGTCCTTGGGCTTTCCCCCAACGCGTGAGCGGATTGCGCTGCCTGCCTCGCCGGGAATGGGTCGCCTGGAAGGGTCCCGCGGAACGGAGCCCATCCCGTCGAGCGCCTTCCTGAAGGTCTTGGCCTTCAGCGCATCGGTGGGAAGAGGTTCGGGTTTCTGGGCCATGGTCATTCCTCTGACCGAGGCTGTGTCAAAACGCAGATAGCGACCGAGTGAGATCACCTCTGTGGTCCTCTGATCGGCTGGAGCACGAGAGCCAGCGGCCGTTTGGCTCCTCGACAAGGCTGGACGTCAGTCTCCCTGATGTCCGAGCCATCGTGATCAGCTTGGGGTCTAAAGTGATGCCCCCTCAGGACTGGATGGCTGCCAGCAGCGGTCCAGGACCAAGGATCGCCAGAACCCGCTTCAGGTTGTAGGCGAGCAC
>NZ_JBFUMH010000040.1:0-39196 GCF_054049475.1 Microvirga sp. P5_D2
ACATCACCACATTGCCGCGCACGATGGTGCCGATGGGCCAACCGGTGACCTTCTTGCCGTCGAAGGGCGTCCAGTTGGACTTCGATGCGATCCAGGCGTTGGTGATGGTCTCGGTGCGCTTCAGATCGACCACCGTGAAATCCGCGTCGTAGCCCACGGCGATGCGGCCTTTGCGGGCGATGCCGAAGAGGCGCTTGGGGCCGGCGCTCGTCATGTCGACGAAGCGCTCGAGGGTGAGCCTGCTGGCATTCACGTGATCGAGCATGATCGGAACGAGCGTCTGCACGCCGGTCATGCCGGACGGCGTGTTCGGATAGGCCTTCTCCTTTTCCTCGCGCGTATGCGGCGCGTGGTCGGAACCGAGAATGTCGGCGATGCCTTCGTCCAAACCCTGCCAGATCGCGGCGCGATGATGCTCGTCGCGCACGGGCGGGTTCATCTGCACGAAGGTGCCGAGGCGATCGTAATCCTCCGGCGCGACAAGCGTCAGATGGTTCGGCGTGACCTCCACGGACACGAGATCCTTGTAGTCGCGCAGCAGCGCCATCTCTTCCGCCGTCGTGACGTGCAGCACGTGAATGCGCGCGCCGGTTTGACGAGAGATGCGTACGAGGCGCTGCGTGCAGGCAAGCGCCACTTCAGCGGAGCGCCAGACGGGATGGGAACGCGGATCATTCTCGACGCGCAAACCTTTCCGCTCACGCAGCATCGCCTCGTCTTCCGAATGGAAGGCGGCGCGACGGCGGGTGCGTCGGAGAATGTTGGCGATGCCCTCGTCATCCTCGACCAGCAGCGAGCCGGTGGAGGAGCCCATGAATACCTTGATGCCGGCAGCGCCCGGCAGGCGCTCGAGCTCGGCGACATCCTTCGCATTCTCGTGCGTGCCGCCGACCCAGAAGGCGAAGTCGCAATGCATGCGGTGATGGCCACGCCGCACCTTGTCGGCGAGCGTCTCGGGTGTCGTGGTCTGCGGGTCGGTGTTGGGCATCTCGAACACCGCCGTGACGCCGCCCATGACGGCGGCGCGGGAGCCGGATTCCAGATCTTCCTTGTGGTCGAGGCCCGGCTCGCGGAAATGGACCTGCGTGTCGATGACGCCGGGAAGAATGTGCAGCCCGCGACAATCGATAACCCGCCCGGCGGAGGCCTGGGACAGGTCCCCGATGGCGGCGATGGTGCCGCCCCTGATGCCGACATCACGCTCGATGCGGCCATCCTGATTCACGACGATACCGCCCTTGAGGATCATGTCGAAGGTTTGGGGCATGGCAATCTCATCCCTTGAGGCTGAAGCGAAGGGGGCATATGTCTCGCCCAGAAGCATTGCAACTGGAGCAGGACATGCCGTCAGTCCATTTAGCCGACCGGGGCGTGGTAAGGGTTTCGGGCGAGGACGCCAAGAGTTTTCTCGACAACCTCATCACCTGCGATCTCGACCGTGTGTCGCCGCACACGGCGCGGTTCGGCGCCCTGTTGACGCCCCAGGGCAAAATCCTCTTCGACTTCATCGTCTTCCAAGCCCCCGACGAGATCGGCGGCGGCTATTATCTCGATGTCTTGAAGGTCTTCGCGCCCGACCTCACTAAAAGGCTCGGCTTCTACAAGCTGCGGGCCAAGGTGGCGGTCGAGGATATGTCCGACGCCATGGCGGTCGTGGCCGGCTGGGATGAGGGCAAACCCGACGACGAGGTCGGCCTCGTCTCGGAGGATCCGCGCCTGCCTCAACTCGGCTGGCGGGCCATCGTCGCCGCGCAGGATGCCGGGGAATTCGCGGGGCAAGAGGCCCAACGTTATCTCGCCCACCGCATCGCGCTCGGCGTGCCGGAAGGCGGGCGGGATTTCCTGTTCGGCGACGCCTTTCCCCACGAGGCCCTCATGGACCAGCTGCACGGGGTCGATTTCGACAAGGGCTGCTATGTGGGCCAGGAGGTCGTCTCCCGCATGCAGCACCGGGGGACCGCCCGCACCCGGATCGTGCCGGCCGTCTACGAGGGCGGCTTCGCGGCGGATGTGGGCGTTGAAGTGACGGCGGGGGACAAGGCGCTGGGCACCACGGGCACCGGCATCAACGGGCGCGGACTCGTCATGATCCGCCTCGACCGGGCTGCCGACGCCCTGGCGGCGGGCCAGGCCATCCGGGCCGGCGGCATTCCTGTGACGCTGGAAAAGCCCTCATGGATCGGCTTCCCTTTCCCTGGGGAAGTTGATACCAAAACCGAAGCAGAGCCTGGCTGACAGACACCTTTTCCAGGAACTTCAAATGTTTCCGGGCGTTAGCTCAAATCGGGCCGTCGATGCGCTAAAATCAAGGCGTGGGATGGGCTGGCCAAGGGGTTTTAAATGATTGCCGTAAAAGCGCACGATGCGGCGCCTGACAAAGAGCGCTTCCAGCTTCTTGTCGATGCCGTAACCGATTACGCGATCTATATGCTGGACCCGACCGGTATCATTGTCAGCTGGAACTCTGGAGCCCAGCGCTTCAAGGGATATGTGGAGAGCGAGATCCTCGGGGAGCATTTCTCGCGCTTCTACCCGGATGAAGACCGGGCCAATGGCCTTCCCCAACGAGCCCTCGACACCGCCTTTCGTGAAGGAAAATTCGAATCCGAAGGCTGGCGCATCCGCAAGGACGGCGCTCGTTTCTGGGCGCATGTGGTCATCGACCCGATCATCGACGCAAGAGGCAATCTGCTCGGCTTCGCCAAGATCACCCGCGACCTCACCGAGCGCCGTCAGGCGGAACTGGCGCTGAAGCAGAGCGAAGAACGCTTTCGCCTGCTGGTGCAGGGCGTCACCGATTACGCGATCTACATGCTCGACCCGGAAGGCTATGTCTCGAACTGGAATGCCGGGGCCGAGCGCATCAAAGGTTACCTGGAAAAGGAAATCACCGGCCATCACTTCTCGCGCTTCTATACCGAGGAGGATCGCGCGGCGGGGCGTCCCGCTCGTGCGCTTGAGATCGCCATGCGCGAGGGGCGGTTCGAGGCGGAAGGTTGGCGTGTGCGCAAGGACGGCACCCGGTTCTGGGCCAGCGTCATCATCGACCCGATCTACGATGATCGAAAGGAACTGATCGGCTTCGCCAAGATCACCCGCGACATCACCGAGCGCCGCAGGGCACAGGAGGCGCTCGAGCAGGCCCAGGCCGCCTTGTTCCAATCGCAGAAGATGGAAACCATCGGCCAGCTCACGGGCGGCGTCGCCCATGACTTCAACAACCTTCTGACGATCATCGTCAACAATCTCGACCTTCTCACCCGTAACATGACCGGGTCGCGCGAAACCAAGCTGATCGAGAGCGCGCAGCGCGCCGCCGAGCGCGGCGCGAAGCTGACGCAGCAGCTCCTGGCCTTCTCCCGCCGCCAGCCTCTTCAGCCTTCGGCGCACGATGCGAATGTGCTCATCGGAGGCTTTGAGTCGGTGCTGCGCCGCGCCTGCGGCGAAACGGTGGATCTTCGCCTGTCCCTGGGCACGCACGCGAGCACCATCAACGTGGACGGAGCGCAGTTCGAGGCGGCCCTCCTCAACCTAGTGGTCAATGCGCGCGACGCCATGCCTGGAGGCGGCATGCTGACCATCGCGACAAACGCCAAAACTCTGGAAGAGGACGAAGCCAGGGCGCTCGGCATGCCTGTCGGCCGCTATGTCGGCATCGAAGTCCAGGACACGGGCACCGGGATGACGCCCGATGTTGCGGCTCGGGTCTTCGAGCCGTTCTTCACGACCAAGGAAGTAGGCAAGGGCACGGGCCTCGGCCTGAGCCAGGTCTACGGCTTCATCATCCAGTCGGGCGGCCATATCGATGTGGAGAGCGTGCCCGGCCTCGGCACCACGATTACCATGCTTCTGCCGGCCCACGAGGGCGGCGAGGGTGCAAACGAGGATGAATCCTCGGATGAACCCCATGTCGTGCGCGACACCGCCGGAACCGTGCTGATCGTCGAGGACGAACCTGCGGTGCTGGAGGTTGCGACCGAGATCTTCGACAGTCTCGGCTACGACGTCCTGACCGCGACCGACGCCATCGCCGCACTCGATGTCCTCGCGCGCGGGAGCTCCATCGACGTGCTGTTCAGCGACGTGATCATGCCGAACGGCATGAACGGCGTGGAATTGTCCCGCAAGGCCCGCGAGATGCGGCCAGGCATCAAGGTTTTGCTGGCCTCGGGCTATCCCATGTCGACGCTGCCATCGGAGGGCTTCGACGAAGGCGTTTCCTTCATCAGCAAGCCCTATCGCTGGACCGAGCTTGCCGACAAGCTGCGCGTGCTGCGCACGGGATAAGCCACACATCGCCCTGGGTGATGAGTGGGATCGGGAAATTTGATTGGCGCCAGGTTCGCTCTTGGCGCTAGCATTCCGTTGAAAGCAGGAATGCCATGTACCAGCCACCCCATTTCCGTGAAGACCGTCTCGACGTCCAGCACGCCCTGATCAAAGCACATCCGCTCGGGCTCCTCGTCACGAACGGCAGCTCAGGGCTGATCGCCAATCCGATTCCGTTCGCGCTCGATCCCGCGGCATCTGCCCTTGGCACCTTGCGGGCTCATCTCTCCCGGGCAAACCCGCAATGGAAGGACTTCGATCCCGCACAGGAAGCCTTGATCGTGTTCCAGGGCGTCGAGACCTACATCACGCCGTCCTGGTACGAGGCCAAGCGCGAGCACGGCAAGGTTGTGCCGACTTGGAACTACGCCATCGTGCAGGCCTATGGCCGCATGAAGACCATGGATGATCCGGCTTGGCTTCTAAGGCAGATCACCGCCGTCACGGATGTGCAGGAGGCACTCCGGGCAGAGCCCTGGTCCGTCAATGACGCGCCTACCGATTTCCTTGCCGCGCAACTCAAGGGCATCGTCGGCATCGAGATCGAGATCACGCGGATCGAGGGCAAGTGGAAGGTCAGCCAGAACCGCAGCGACGCCGACCGCAAGGGCGTTGCGGAAGGGCTGCGCGAGCAGGATGCGGAAGCCGCGCGGCACATGGCGGAACTGGTGGACAAGCGAGGCGCGTGAAGCACCTCTTCCCGTTTCCGCCGGTTGCCGCTAAACCTTGCCCATGACCGACGGCCTGATCCTTCACCCCGACAACAAGACCCGCTGCTGGTGGCCCGGCACGGACCCATTCTATGTCGAATATCACGACACCGAATGGGGTGTGCCCGAGTTCGATGACCGCGCCCTGTTCGAGAAGCTCATTCTCGACGGCTTCCAGGCCGGGTTGTCGTGGATCACCATCCTGCGCAAGCGCGAGAATTTCCGCAGCGCCTTCGCCGGTTTCGATCCGGCCATCATCGCCCGTTTCGACCAGGCCCAGGTCGAGGCGCTGATGCTCGATTCCGGCATCGTGCGCAATCGCGCCAAGATCGAAGCGACGATTGCAGGCGCGCGCGCGTGGCTCGAAATTCAGGAGCGCGGCGGGTTCTCGCAATTCCTGTGGGGGTTCATCGACGGCCGTCCGCTTCAGAACAATCTGAAAAGCAGAAGCGACGTGCAGCCGGAAACGGATGTGTCGCGGCGCATCTCCAAGGCGCTGAAGGCGGAAGGCTTCAACTTCGTTGGCCCCACCATCGTCTACGCCTTCATGCAGGCGGTCGGCATGGCGAACGACCATCTCACCGGCTGCTACCGCCACGCGGAATGCGCGGTGCTCGCCGAGAAACTTTGATGGCCAAGGAACCCCGCGTCTGGCAGCGGATGCTTTCCGGCCGCCGCCTCAACCTGCTCGACCCCTCGCCGCTCGACGTGGAGCTCGACGACATCGCGCACGGCCTTGCGCGCGTCGCGCGCTGGAACGGGCAGACAATCGGCGCGCACATCTTTTCCGTGGCGCAGCACAGCCTGCTCGTCGAAGCGGTCGCGGATCACATCGATCCCGAAATGCCGCGCGCCACGCGTCTTGCGGTGCTGCTGCACGACGCGCCGGAATACGTGATCGGCGACATCATCTCGCCGTTCAAGGCGGTGATCGGCGATGCGTACAAATCCATCGAGTCAGGCTTGCTCGGCGCGATCCATCTGCATTTCGGATTGCCTGCCTCGCAAAGCGCCGCCCTCAAGCGCTTCATCAAGCAGGCCGACCGGCAGGCCGCGTTTCTCGAAGCCACGCATCTCGCAGGCTTCAGTCGCGAGGAAGCGATCAAGTTCTTCGGCCGCCCCGACGCCCTGCCCCGCAGCGTGCTTACCTTCCTCGAACCCTGGCCCGTAGCGCAGGCGGAGGAGATGTTTCAGGATCATGTGCTTGCGGCGTTGGGGAGTTGAGGGGTCGTCCTTAATAACAACCCCAGCACTTGTGCTTCCCAGCACGTACACCCCTTTGCGAATCGTGTAAGTCTCCCGCCTCTCACAAGCCGGATCTCATGCCCACTCTTCACGTCTGCCCCCTCTCCCGCCTGCACGACACGGTTGCCGCCACGCGCGCCAGCCATGTGCTGAGCCTCATGGGTGTGGGAGCGCAGATCGAGCGGCCTCCCGCCATTGCGCCGGATCGTCACCTGTTCATCGGCGTCAGCGATATCGTCGAGCCGCTGGAGGGGCATATTCTTGCCGAGGCCAGACATATGGAGCAGCTCATCGGCTTCGTGCGCAGCTGGAGCCGTGAGAGCCCCATCGTCATCCATTGCTGGGCCGGCATCAGTCGCTCCACCGCCGGCGCTTATATCGCCGCCTGCGCTCTTGCACCTGAGCGCGACGAGGTGGAGATCGCGGGTGCCTTGCGCGCGGCCTCGCCCATGGCCACGCCGAACCGGCATTTCGTTGCCCTCGCCGATGATCTTCTGGGACGCAATGGCCGCATGGTCGATGCCATCCGTTCCATCGGGCGCGGAGCGGATGCTATGGAGGGCACGCCCTTCATGTTACAGCTTAACAGGGACTAGCCGATTCCGCTCACGATGAGCCGTCCCAGACCATAAGAGGCCTTCCTTGGACGCGCTCGAACTCCTTCTCATCCTAGCCATCGGCGTGCTGCCCCTCGGCATGCTTGTCGGCGTGATCGTTGCCCTGACGCTCGGGGTCTCCGCCCGGAACGGTCTTGTGGTCCTCCAGGGCCGTCTCAACGCGATGGAAGGGGAGCTGCGACTGTTGAGAGCGCAAGCAACTCAAGCCGCCCCTCCCCCGCCTGAGCAGACGACGCAAGCTGCGGAAGCGGCTCCGGTCGCCGAGACCCCAGCCATGCAGATCGAGGAACCGCGCGCCAACGCGCCCGTTCCCGCCATCCCGGCAACGCCCGCGCAGCCAACTCCGCCACGCCAAGGCTTCGAGGAGAAGCTCGGCTCCCGCTGGGCCGTTTGGGTCGGCGGCGTGGCGCTGGCGCTCGGCGGCATCTTCCTCGTGCGCTATTCCATCGAGCAGAACCTGCTGCAGCCGGAAACCCGCACCGCGCTCGGCGGCCTCTTTGCCCTGGCGCTGATCGGCGCGGGCGAATGGCTGCGCCGCCGCGAAAGCGCCTTCGCGCTTCCCGGCATTCCCAGCGCCAATGTGCCGAGCGTGCTCACCGCCGCCGGAACCTGCACCGCCTTCGCCACGGCTTACGCGGCCTATGCGCTCTATGACCTGATCAGCCCCGCCGCGACCTTCGTGCTGCTGGGGGCCATCGCCGTCCTGACCATGGTGGCCGCGACGCTCCATGGTCCGGTGCTGGCTGCGCTCGGCCTCGTCGGCGCGATGGGAAGCCCGCTTCTCGTCTCCTCGGACAATCCGCAGCCCTGGGCACTCGTGATCTATCTCGCCTTCGTGGTGCTGCCGGCCTATGGCGTCGCGCGTTTCCGCCTTTGGCGCTGGCTGGCGCTCGCCGCCTCTGTCGGAGCCTTAATGTGGGCTTTCCCGATCTTCTTCATCGAGCCATCCAACACCCTGCCTGTCATGGTGCACCTCGTGCTCCAGGCCGGGTTCGCAGCCTTCTTCCTCGCCATCGATCCCTATCGCCATGTGCCGGAGGAGGAGGCTCGGACGGACAGGTTCGCTAGCATCGTCCTCGCGGCCTTTGCCGTGGCGGGAATCGTGGTTACGAGTTCCGTCGCCACGGGGGACGGACGCCCCGTCTTCGTGGCGGCCTTGGCTCTCGTGCTGCTCGCAGCAGGTTTTCGCGCCGCCTCCGTCGCCTCGGGCACAGCCAGCGCGGCACTTCTGGCGGCAGGCGCCCTTCTGGTCTGGCCTCTGGCAAGCGACATCGGCGATACGCCGGAAAACCTGTTCTATCAGTCGGGCGATGTCTTTGCCGTGCGTCCGCACGCGCTCAACACCTATCTGATCCTGGCAGCCCTTCTGCCTGCGATCATCGCCGGGGCCTCCCTGCTGCGTCTGGCCATATCGCGTAACCTGCGCCTGCCGGTTGCCGCCTGGTATGCCGGTGCGGCGAGCGTCGGGCCGCTGCTCGCCCTTGTCGCCGCCTATTGGCGGGTCACGAATTTCGAGCGCAGCCTGTCCTTTGCCATCGTCGCGGGCGTGGTCGGCCTCGCCTTCGTGCTGGCCTCCCAATGGCTGATGCGAAGGAGCGAGAACGGCGCCATCCGTCTCGGCCTCGGCGCAACCGCCTCCGCTGCCTTGGGCGCATTGGCGCTCGGTCTCACCTTCGCCCTCGACAAGGGCATGCTGACGGTGGCCTTCGCGCTCGCGGCCCTCGGCACTGCCTGGATTTCGGAACGGATCGCCATTCCGGCCCTTCGCTATGCGGTGGGTGCCATCGGCCTCATCGTCCTGGGCCGCCTGATCTGGAGCCCGACCATCGTGGGCGGCGATCCCGGGCCGGTGATCTTCAATTGGCTGCTCTGGGGCTATGGGGTTCCGGCGGTTTCCTTCCTGCTGGCGAGCCGCCTGCTGGAGCGCGCCGGGCGCGACCGTGTCGTCCAGTTGACCGAGAGCTTGGGGTTGGTCTTTGCGGTCTTCCTCGTCTTTTTCGAGATTCGCCACGCGCTTCATGCGGGCAATCCGCTGGCCACCGATTTCAGCCTCATGGAAGCGGGCCTGCTTGCGACAGAAAGCCTCGCCTTCGCGATCCTGTTGACGCGCCTCGACGTACGAAGGACCGATCCGGTCTACCGCTGGGGCTCCCTGATCTTCAAGGTTGCGTCGTTCGGCCTCGCCGCCATCGGGCTCCTCGTGGTCGAGAACCCGCTCATCACCAACGATGAGATCGTGGGCGGAATCGTTTTCAACAGCCTGCTGATCGCCTATCTGCTGCCCGCCATCCTGGCCGGAGCCCTGGCCTTTGCGGAACGGAATGTGCGCCCGTGGTGGTACTCCATGGCCTCGGCCATCCTGGCTCTCGTGTTGCAATGGGCCTATGTGGCCCTGACGATCCGCCTGATCTTCCAGGGCCCCAATCTGGGCATCTTCTGGCGTGGCTTCAGCCAGGGCGAACAATGGAGCTATTCGGTGGCCCTGCTCCTCATCGGGATCGCCCTGCTCGGCTTCGGCCTGCTGCGGGACAACCGCTTTGCGCGCCTGGCTTCAGCGGTTTACCTTGTTCTGGCCGTTCTGAAAGTGTTCATCATCGACCTCGCAAACCTGGAAGGCGTGATGCGGGCCCTGTCATTTATTGGCCTCGGGCTTGTTCTCATCGGCATCGGCCTCGTTTATCAGAGGCTCCTCGCACAACGACCGAGCAATGCCGCAATCTCGTGAGAGAGCGGTGCAACGACATTTCTGGCGGATCACTGCATGACCGATACCACGTCCATCAAGACCCTCCCCTTCGAGAAGGCCCTGGCCGAGCTTGAGGATATCGTCCGCCGACTGGAGCGCGGAGACGTGCCCCTGGAGGATTCGATTGCCATCTACGAGCGCGGTGAGGCCCTGAAGAAGCATTGCGAGCAGCTTCTCAAGAAGGCGGAAGCCCGCATCGAGAAGATCACGATCGGCCCCGATGGCGTCGCCTCCGGTACGGCCCCGCTTGATGTCGCCGAATAGTCAGGCTTGCCAGGGTACGCCTGTGTGTCGCGTTTGACCCAGGCCCTGTGTGACCTTATCTCCATCTCATGGTCTGCCCCTGGGCTTAACCCCGCGCGAGAGTACGTTGTCCACACCCCTCCTCGACACCATCAAGACCCCGGAAGATCTCCGTCAGCTCCCTGAGAACCAGCTCAGGCAGGTGGCGGACGAGCTGCGGACCGAGACGATCAGCGCCGTGTCCGTGACCGGCGGCCATCTCGGCGCGGGTCTTGGCGTCGTGGAGCTGACGGTGGCCCTGCACTACGTGTTCGACACACCGCAGGACCGGGTGATCTGGGACGTGGGCCACCAAGCCTATCCGCACAAGATCCTCACCGGCCGCCGCGACCGCATCCGCACGCTTCGCCAAGCGGGTGGCCTGTCGGGCTTCACCAAGCGTTCGGAGAGCGAGTACGACCCCTTCGGCGCCGCCCATTCCTCTACCTCGATCTCGGCGGGCCTCGGCATGGCCGTGGCGCGGGATCTGGAGGGCCGGAAGAACAACGTGATCGCCGTGATCGGCGACGGCGCCATGTCGGCGGGCATGGCCTATGAGGCCATGAATAACGCGGGCGCCATGCATTCGCGCCTCATCGTCATCCTCAACGACAACGACATGTCCATCGCGCCGCCCACCGGCGCCATGTCATCCTATCTCGCCCGCCTCGTCTCCGGCGGCACCTATCGCGGCATCCGCGAGACGGCCAAGCAGCTGGCGAAGAAGCTGCCGAAATTCATCTACGAGAAGGCCCAGCGCGCCGAGGAATTCGCCCGCGGCTTCTGGACCGGCGGCACGATGTTCGAGGAGCTCGGCTTCTATTACGTCGGCCCCATCGACGGCCATAACCTCGACCACCTGCTGCCGATCCTGAAGAATGTGCGCGACACCGGCACCGGCCCGATCCTAGTCCATGTGGTCACGCAGAAGGGCAAGGGATACGCCCCAGCGGAGGCCGCCGCCGACAAGTATCACGGTGTCGTCACCTTCGATGTGGTGACGGGCGCGCAGACCAAGGCCAAGGCCAATGCGCCCTCCTATACCAAGGTGTTCGGCGAGAGCCTGATCAAGGAAGCGCAAGCCGACGACAAGATCGTCGCGGTCACGGCGGCCATGCCGACCGGCACGGGCGTCGATCTGTTCAGCAAGGAATTCCCCGCCCGCACCTTCGATGTGGGCATCGCCGAGCAGCATGCGGTGACGTTTGCCGCCGGCATGGCGACGGAAGGCTACAAGCCGTTCTGCGCSATCTAYTCSACCTTCMTGCAGCGCGSCTAYGACCAGATYGTSCATGACGTSGCGMTYCAGAATCTGCCSGTGCGYTTCGCCMTYGACCGKGCCGGMCTSGTCGGYGCGGATGGYGCGACCCATGCGGGCTCCTTCGACATCGCCTATCTCGGCTGCCTGCCCAACATGGTCATCATGGCCGCCGCCGACGAGGCGGAGCTGGTGCATATGGTGGCGACCGCAGCGGCCTACGATTCAGGCCCCATTGCCTTCCGCTATCCGCGTGGAGAAGGCGTCGGCGTCGACATGCCCGAGAAGGGCATTCCGCTGGAGATCGGCAAGGGCCGCATCGTGAAGGAAGGCAGCCGCATCGCGCTTCTTTCGCTCGGCACCCGCCTGTCCGAAGCGCTCAAGGCCGCCGAGGAACTGGAGGCGCGCGGCCTCTCCACCACGGTGGCCGATGCCCGCTTCGCCAAGCCCCTCGACGAGGAACTGATCCTGCGTCTCGCCCGCGACCACGAGGTTCTCGTCACCATCGAGGAAGGCTCCATCGGCGGCTTCGGCTCCTTCGTGATGCAGCTGCTCGCCGAGAAGGGCGCGCTCGATCGCGGGACGCTGAAGGTGCGCTCCATGGTGCTGCCGGACATCTATCAGGATCAGGACAAGCCCGAGCGCATGTATGCCCAGGCGGGCCTCGATGCAGCCGGCATCGTCACTAAGGTGTTCGAGGCATTGGGCCGGGAAGAGACACGCAAGGCGCGGGCTTGAGAAACTGAAAACTCTGTCGTCATCACCGGCCTTGTGCCGGTGATCCCGCTAGATTGAAGCGACGCGCTTTTCGGATCGGGATGGCCGGGACAAGCCCGGCCATGACGGTCTATCAAATCGTCAACGTCCCAGCCTTCGCGGCCGCGTAACGCTGGCCGATCTTGTCCCAATCGAGCACGTTCCACCACGCCTTGAGGTATTCCGGCCGACGGTTCTGGTACTTCAGGTAATAGGCGTGCTCCCACACGTCGTTGCCCATCAGCACGCGCTGGCCGTCCATGAGCGGCGTATCCTGGTTGGGCTTGGCGACGATGGCGAGCTTGCCGTCGCGGGTGACCGTCACGAACACCCAGCCGGAGCCGAACTGCTTCTCGCCCGCCGTGTTGAAGTCGGTCTGGAATTTCTGGAAGCCGCCGAGATCCCGGTCGATGGCGCTTTTCAGCTCAGCCTGAGGCTCGCCGCCCGAGCCGCCCATGATCTGCCAGAACATCGTGTGGTTGGCGTGTCCGCCGCCATTGTTGCGGATTGCCGTGCGGATGTTATCCGGCACCTTGTCGAGGTTCGCCAACATCTCGTGCAGCGGAACATTCGCGGCCTCGCCGCCCTGACTGACAGCGGCATTGAGGTTGTTGACATAGGCCGCATGATGCTTGCCATGGTGCAGTTCCATGGTCTGGGCATCGATATGCGGCTCGTTCTTGGACGGAGCATAGGGCAAGGGATCGAGCTTGAACGGCCCTGAAGGGGCTTGCGCCCAGGCGCGCGGGATGGCAGCGCTGGTCGCGAGCAGGGTTGCTCCGGCAAGAAGATGTCGGCGGCTGATCATGAGAAACTCTCCGCTTGGCCAATCTCGGGCGTTGAACGGATATGAAATAGGGCAGACCTTAGTTCCTGCCCCTGAAGGAATTGTGATGTCGAGGGCGAGCCAGCCATGACGATGAAGCGCGCCGACGTGGTTCTGGTCGAACGAGGCTTCTTCCAGAGCCGCGCTAGGGCTCAGGAAGCGATTACGGCCGGCCTCGTGACCGTGAACGGCGTCGCCGTCCGCAAAGCCTCCGAGAGCGTGCCCAACGATGCGGTGATCACGGCGGTGCAGCCGCACCCTTATGTCTCGCGCGGGGGCGTGAAGCTCGCAGCCGCCCTCGATGCCTTCGCCATCGACCCCAAGGGTATGACCTGCCTCGACATCGGCGCCTCCACCGGTGGCTTCACCGAGGTTCTGCTGATGCGGGATGCCGCCCATGTCTACGCGGTTGATGTGGGCCACGGCCAGCTGCACCAGAAAGTGGCGAATGATCTGCGCGTGACCAATCTCGAAGGCACGGATGCGCGCGCGCTGACGCCGGAGCTCATCCCCGAATTGGCGGACCTTCTGGTTTCCGATGTGAGCTTCATCTCGCTCAAACTCGTCCTGCCGCCCGCCATCCCGCTGCTGAAGCCGCGCGCCACTTTGGCGTTGCTGGTGAAGCCGCAATTCGAGGCCGGGCGCGAGCGCGTGAAGAAGGGCATCGTGCGGGACGAGGCCGTGCATCGCGATGTGTGCGAGGACATGAAGGCCTTCGTGACGTCGCTCGGTTTTAATGTGTTGGATATCGTGCCCTCCCCTATCGAAGGCGGGGATGGCAATCGTGAATTCTTGTTGGGAGCTCGCCGTGGTTGAGCAGGTAACGATCAAGCGCCTCGGCGCGAAAGCCGATGGCATCGCGGAGAGCGCATCCGGCCCCATCTTCGTGCCGAAGGTGCTGCCGGGTGAAACCGTCACTATCGAGCGCGACGGATCGCACGCGCATCTGATCAGCGTGGACGTTCCCTCACTGGCACGCGAGACGCCCTTCTGTCCCTATTTCGACGAATGCGGCGGCTGCGCGACGCAGCACATGCAGCACGACTTCTATCAAGCGTGGAAGCAGGAGACGCTCGTCCATACCTTGCGCCAGGCCCGCCTTGAAGCACCCATCGATGCGATGGTGGATGCCCATGGCGAAGGCCGCCGGCGCGTGACGCTGCACGTGCGCTTTCCCGACCGCGCCATGCATGTGGGCTACATGGCACCGCGAAGCCACACGATTGTCGAGATCGCATTCTGCCCCATCGCCGAGCCCGCCTTGAAGGAGCAGGCGCCCATCATCGCTCGCGCCATCGGCGAGCATTTGAAAGGTGCCCGCAAACCGCTCGATATCCAGATCACCAACACGCAGACCGGCTTCGATGTGGATGTGCGCGGGCACGGACCGCTGAAGGATCAGGACCGCCTGCGCCTCATCGATCTGGCGGCACGGCTCGATGTGTCACGCCTGTCGATCCATGGCGACGTAATCGTGGAGAGACGCCCGCCCGCTATCGTGATGGGCCGCGCTTCAGTAGTGCCGCCCGCAGGATCGTTTCTTCAGGCCACACGCCTCGGCGAGGAGACGCTGGCCGGTTTCGTCACCGAGGCCTGCAGAGGCTCCAAGCGCGTGGCGGATCTCTTCGCCGGATCGGGACCCTTTTCCCTGCGCCTTGCCGAAAAGTCGGAAGTCCATGCGGTCGAATATGACCAGGGCTCCATGGCGGCGCTCGACAAGGCGTTTCGCGCGACGCCCAATCTGCGGCGCGTGAGCACGGAAGCGCGCGACCTCTTCCGGCGGCCATTGCTGACACTCGAACTCAACGCCTTCGATGCGGTGGTGCTCGATCCGCCGCGCGCGGGCGCGGAGGCACAGGTGAAGCAGATTGCCGTGTCAAAGGTGCCGCTGGTCGTCAGCGTCTCCTGCGATGCAGCAACCTTCGCGCGCGATGCCGCGATCCTGATCGATGCGGGCTTCAAGCTGGAGCGAGTGATCCCCGTCGACCAGTTCAAGCACTCGCCGCATCTGGAAGTGGTCGGCATCTTGACGCGAGAGCAAGCAAAGCCCAAACGCAGGCGATGACGCGATCCCTTACCAGGCCGCGTCACGTTCGAGGAATGTCTCGAACAGCTGCTCATGGCCCATCTGGCCGCCTTTGAGCATGACGAGCATGCTGTCCCGCTCGCGGTCGTCGCTGCGAGCAACGCTCACGGCGACGCCGTTGCTGATCTGGCCGTGATAGCCAAGGCCCCAGAAGCCGAGCCCTCCGACGATCTTGCTCGACGTGTCACCGCCCGCGACCGCAAGGCGGCTGACGCGGTGGCGCTTGATAACGGCATCGACGAGAGCGGCGCTGCAATCGGCCAACGTATCCATCGACGCCTTCGGTGCCTCTCCGGATTCCGGCGCGGTGGAGAGCATGACGTTGAGGCCCTGCGACAGCCCCTCCACCGCCTTCGCGATGATCTGCTCCCGCGCGCCGTCGCTCGTGGTGAGGCTTTCAGGATCGATGGAGATGCGGTGGTAGGATTGTGCGGCGGCAACCTGCACGCGTGTCATGGGCGATAGGCTGCCGACGAAGGCGAGAACCGGCCCCTCTGCCGAAACATTCGGGCGAATTGCCGGCGCGCCGGTCTCCTCGAAATAGGCCTGCGCAACGCTGCTTGCGCCGACGATCAGCAGGGATTGCTTCTGGCTCACCGCACGGCACAGCTGCCCGATGGCCGCGATATGTGATGGCGTAAGCGCATCGAACAGCACCGCCGATGCGCTGCCTGCCAAACGCCCCCACTCCTCAGAAAGCGCCTCGGCACCTTGATCGAGCAGCGGCCAATGGATGGATGCGATTTCCGGCAGCCCGAGCGACGCGATGTGCTTCGTCAGATCGGCCTCGTTCATCGGCGTCGCCGGATGGCGGCTCATGGTCGGGTGACGGTCGAGCCGGAACGTCTCGCCGTTGGCACCAAACGTCGCGAAAAGATTGGAGAAGGCGCAGTAGCGCCCAAGCGACGGCTGCCCGCCGATGATGGTGGTGGTCGTGCTTTCCACATATTCGCGCAAAACCGCAACCGCCGCCGCGATGTTTCCGCGATCCAGCGCGCTGTCGAAGGTGGAGCAGCATTTGTAATGCACCACGCGCACGCCGATCTTGCGAAAGAACGCGCCCACGGGCGCAAGCTCCGCCTGCATCTCGGCAGGGTTCATAGTGCGCGCGGCGCCGGTGAAGCCGATGGCGTCGAGGTCGTTCAACTCGGAAAGGTGCCGCTCCTCCGGCACGCGCAGAAACAGGAAGGCGCGCCTGCCGCGACGGGCGATGGTTGCCAACGTGTCCGTCGCGCCGGTGAAATCGTCGCCGTACCATCCGTAGGACAGGGCCAAGGCTGCCTCCCGTTTCTATTTGGCGAAGAAGGCGTAGGCGTCGTCGAGCGCGCGATGCTTCTTACGCGCGGATTCCAGATCCTCGCCCGCCTCCACCGCGCGCCATGCCTCGCGGATGCTCGCCACGCCCTCGGCAGGACCGCCGGGATGCGCCATCACGCCGCCGCCTGCCATGAACAGCAGGTCGGAGGTGCCGACCGCGCGATAGGTCTGCTCCACTGTTCCCGCCCACTGGCCTGACGAGAAGGCGGGCATAACCCTGTCGTCCACGTCGGAGAGCGGGTTCAGGCAGTCGAGTGCGCTCGCCACCACTTCCGCATCTTCCTGCGCGAATTTTCCGCCAAGGCCGTGCACATGCATGTGGTCCACACCCGCCAAGCGCCACAGCGTCTGGTAGGCCTGATAGCCGATACCGAGTGCGGGGTGGCGCGAGAAGGCGCCATAGCCATTGCGGTGTCCGTGGATCACGAGATCGGTGTTGCGGCTCAAGGTTTCGATGCTGGAATAGCCGCACCAGTTGAGGCTCGCCATCACGCAGCTTCCGCCCTCCTTCGCCACGAGGTCGGCGTGGCGGCGCATGGCGTCGGTCTCGTCGCTGATGTTGAAAGCGACCATCACATGCTTGCCGGTCTTGTCCTGGTGACGGCGAACGGCCGCCATCACGGCAGGAATACGCTTCGAGAGCGGTGCATGAACCGGATTGGCCGCAATCTCATCATCCTTGATGAAGTCGAGACCGGCGGCGCAGAGGCGCCCCACCAGCAACGCAATATCCTCGGCCGACAAGCCGACATTCGGCTTGATGATGGATCCGATCAACGCTCCGGACGCAACACCGGTGAGCTTACGCGTTCCCCGCACGCCGTGACGCGGCAGCGCATATTGCTTGCGGTAGGCGGACGGCAGCTTGATCGACTCCAGGCGCAAGCCCGTGACCTCGCCGAGGTCGAAGAGATTGCCCGCGACGGTGGCAGCGAGCGTCGGCAGATTGACGCCTACATTCGCCACCGGAAACCGCACGACGATCTCGCCTTGGCGGGACTTCGTCGGATAGCCCTTGCGGTCGAGCCAGGCACTGCGCACCGCGCCTTCGACCTCGCCCTTGTCGTGGATCGAGACGACGGTGGCGCGAGCACGTGCCCGCAACTCATCGGTTTCGCCCTCGACGCGGGTGAAGGTGCCGCAGGATTGCTCGCCGGCCATGACCTCGGCCACCTTTTCGAGTGGCAGAGGCGTCTCGACAAGGTACGTGGCCTCGTAATGTGCGTCAGACATCGCGCTTCTCAGAGTTGGGAGAGATCCGGGAACGGACGCACGGGATCGCTTCCATCCCAGGTCTCGGAGGCCTCACGGATCATCTGGAACATCTTGCCCTTGGGGCCCGCCACTTCGGACAATTCGATGACCGTGCCGGGGTGATACTCCGTGTCGAAATAGACGAAGCGTCCGCGCTCACCCACCTCGCCGCTCATGACGGGCTTGAAGCCCTGCATCATGAGACGTTCGAGATCGGCGTCGTAGTTTTCCGTCCAATAGGCCATGTGCTGCAGGCCGCGATGACCGGCCTGCTTGAAGTCGCGGTACATGGACGGCGCATCGTTGCGGGTCTGGATCAGCTCGATCTGGAGCGGGCCGGAATTCGCGAGCGCCACCGAGTTGTGCGGCTGATAGATCTCGCCGCGATAGGTGTAGTTCACGATCGGCACGCGTTCCTTGTAGAAGAACGGGCCGACGCCCAGCACGCGCGACCAATAGTCCATGGCGGCCTCGATGTCGTCGACGACATAACCGGCCTGCCTGATCTCACCCAGAAATCGGCTCATTCTCGACCTGCAGATTCTTCAAAAAGGCGCGGGCTTTTAAAGTCCGCGCAGGGGGAGGAGAGATCCGGAATAAGCCCGGATCCCGCGATGGCTTTAAGCAAGCGTTCCGACGACGCTTTCGAGATGGCCCCAGGCCTCTGCGCCGAACTTCTGCTTCCACTCGGTGTAGAAGCCGGCCTCGCGCAGCTTCACGCGGAAGCTTTCGGTGTCGCACTGGTTGAACTTGAGGCCCTTGCTCTGCAGATCGGCCTGGACCGAATCGTTGAGCGCCTTGATGTCCCCACGCTGCTTCAGGCCGGCCTCGTTGATCGCGCGGGAGACGATTTCCTGCACATTCGCGGGCATGCCAGCCCATTGACGGCCGTTGGCGATGAACCAGTAGCCGTCCCAGATGTGGTTGGAGAGCGCGCAGGAAGCCTGCACCTCGTAGAGCTTGGCGACCTGGATGATCGGCAGCGGGTTTTCCTGCGCGTCCACGACCTTGGTCTGGAGCGCGGTGTAGACTTCGCTGAACTGCAGGCTCGCCGGTGCGGCGCCGAGGCCTGAGAACATCGACACGCTGATCGGGCTCACGGGTACGCGGATCTTCAGGCCCTTCATCGACGCTGCATTCTCGATGGGTGCGCCACTCGTGGTCATCTGGCGGAAGCCGTTGTCCCACATGGTCTCGAGCGCATGCAGCCTGGAATCGGCGATGGCCTTGCGGACATGGGCGCCGACGGGGCCATCCATGGCAGCCCAAACCTGGTTGTAATCCTTGAAGGCGAAGCCCACGGCATTGATCGCGGCCACCGGCACGAGAGTCGCAATGACGAGAGCCGAAGGCGTGAAGAACGTGAGCGCGCCATTGCGCACCTGCGACAGCATGTCCGTATCGCCGCCAAGCTGGTTCGCCGGGAAGATCAGCATCTCCACGCGGCCATCCGTCTCCTTCGCGATCCGATCAGCAGCTTCCTTGGCGCGGATGTTCAGAGGGTGCGAGAGCGGCAGGTTGTTGCCGTAGCGCAGCGTGATCTCGGCGGCCTTGGCATAGCGCGGAATGGTGAAAAGGCTGACGGCCGCAGGTGCTGCGGCGAGGCCTTTGATAAGTGACCTTCTGGAGATCGTCATTGGCGTAAATCCTCCCAAAAAGATGTTTTGCTCTTTCCGAAAACAAAAATCAGTCATATTACTGATGTGGTCAAATCATAAATTTGATGGTTTTTGATGTAACTACATGAGCATTCTCATCAACACCCCCTCCCTGGGCCGCCGGGTCACCATCGTGGATATCGCCAAGCTGGCCGATGTCTCGACGGCCACCGTGGACCGCGTTCTCAACGGCCGCTCCGGCGTGAAAGCGCTGACGGTCAAGCGCGTGATGAAGGCTGCGGCGGAACTCGGCTATGTGGACGAGAGCGACGAGCGCGCCCGCGATGTGCGCCCGCTGTCGCAGATCTCGTTCATTCTCCCGGAAGGCAACAACCGCTACATCACCATGCTCGGCCGCATGATCACCGAGATGGGACCGCAATTCGAACGATTCTCGATCAAGCCGACCGTCGAATACATCCCGAGCTTCAACCCGGACCTCTTGGCGAAGACGCTGCACCGCCACGCCAAGCAGGCGGACGGCATCGCCTTCATGGCCATCGAGCATCCCATGGTGCGCGAGGCGGTCAATCGCATCACCGCCGCCGGCACGCCTGTCGCAACACTCATTTCCGATGTCGCGAGCCCAGGCCGCACCGCCTATTTCGGCCTCGACAACCGTGCCGCAGGCCGCATGGCCGGCTATCTGCTTGCGCGCTTCATCAGCAGACGCCCGGCAAAAGTCGCGATGATCGCCGGAAGCCTCAGCTACCGCGCCCATGGCGAGCGCGAGATGGGCTTCCTCGACATTCTTCAGGAGCTTTATCCCGACATCAACGTGGTAGGGCTGCGCGAAGGACACGACGACGAGGCCCTCAACTACCGCCAGATGCGCGCGCTGTTGACGCACCATCCTGATCTCGACGGCATCTACAATATCGGCGGCGGCGCATCCGGCATCGGGCGCGCGCTGAAGGATGCGCGGCGCGAGCGCGATGTGGTGTTCGTCGGCCACGGCCTGACGAGCGACACGCGCGAGTTCCTGCTCGACGGAACGATGGATGCGGTCATCAMGCAGAGCGCGGAAGACACCATCATCAAATGCGCGGCCCTGTTCAGGGATTTGCGTGAAGGCCGCAAGGTGGAGAGCACCTCGGACCCCATGCGGGTCGAGGTCGTGTTCAGGGAAAACCTGCCCTGACATGAAGCATCACAAAACCAAGAAGAGCGCATTATCAAGCGCCGTACGATTTCAATGACGAATGTCGCAGCCATGCTGACGAAATTACCGGTAAGGATTCTGGGAGGAGACAATGACCATGGCCACTGAGACTATGCATATGGAGGCGCTGGAAGCCCCACCCATCGGACTTCAAAGCGGATCGCGGCTTCTGCGCCCGGTCGAGTTCGTCGCCGCCCTCCTGCTGGTTGGCATCATCGGCCTCCTGCTCATGGGCGTGACGTCGCGCTACGTTCTTTCCCTTCCGGTCGTCTGGATCGACGAAGCTGCGGCGATCTGCTTCCTGTGGCTTGCCATGCTCGGCGCCGTCATCGCCATCGACCGCAACGAGCACCTGCGGCTCACCCTGTTCCTGCAGATGATGCCCGAGCGTGTGCGAGGTTTCTTCTCGGCGCTCGGCCCGCTTCTCGTGGCGGTGTTCCTGCTCGGGATGCTGTGGCCCGCCATCGATTACGCCATCGAGGAATCCTACATCACCGCCGCCGCGCTCGGCATTCCCATGACCTGGCGCGTCTCGGCGCTTCCGGTCGGCATCGCGCTCATGGCGCTGCTGGCATTGCGAGATGCGGTCAAAGCTTCCCGGATGACGGACCTCGTCGCGGCTGCGGGCTGCGTTACCGTCGTCGTGGCCTTCCTGTGGATCGTGTCGCCGTCGCTCCCCTCGCTGGGCTATTACAACATCCTCATCTTCCTCGTCGGCTTCGTGGCATTCTTCCTCGCCATCGGCGTGCCCATCGGCTTCTGCTTCGGTCTCGGCGCCCTCGCCTTCATGACCTTCAGCACCCCGCTGCCAAACATCGTGATGGTCGGACGCATCGATGAAGGCATGTCGAGCCTCGTCCTCATCTCCGTTCCGATCTTCGTGCTGCTCGGCTGCATTCTCGACGCGACGGGCATGGGCAAGGCCATCGTGGAATTCCTCGCCTCGCTGCTGGGCCACGTGAAGGCCGGCATGTCCTATGTGCTGCTCGGTTCCCTCTTCCTCGTGTCCGGCATCTCAGGCTCGAAAGTCTCCGACATGGCGACCGTCGCGCCCGCCCTCTTCCCGGAAATGAAACGGCGCGGACACAAGCCCAAGGAGATGATCGCGCTTCTCGCAACGGGCGCCGCCATGGCCGACACGGTGCCGCCCTCCATCGTTCTCATCGTGCTCGGCTCGGTGGCGGGCGTGTCGATTGCCGGCCTGTTCACCTCGGGCTTTGTGATCGCGATGGTGCTGCTCGCAACGCTCGCCATCCTCGCGCGCTGGAAAGCACGCGGAGAGATGATGGAAGGCATCCGCCGCGCTCCTCTCAACGCGATCGGCAAGGCGCTGGTGGTCGCGGCCCCTGCCCTTGTGCTCCCCTTCCTGATCCGCAGCGCGGTCGGCGGGGGCGTGGCGACGGCGACCGAAGTTTCCACCATCGCCGTCGTCTATGCGATGATCATCGGCATGGTGCTCTATGGCGGCATCCGTCCGGGCAAGATCTACGACATGCTGGTGGAAACCGCCGCTCTCTCCGGCGCGATCCTCATCATCCTCGGCACGGCATCCGCCATGGCCTGGGCGCTGACGCAAACCGGTTTCGCCTTCAAGATGGCAGCCCTCGTCACCGACCTTCCCGGCGGCTGGGTTACCTACATGCTGGTCACCATCGCCGTGTTCATGGTGCTGGGCTGCGTCCTGGAAGGCCTGCCGGCCATCGTGCTGCTCGCTCCCATCATGTACCCGATCGCGAAGAACCTCGGCATCAACGATATTCATTATTCGATGGTCGTCGTGACCGCGATGAATGTGGGCCTGATGGCGCCGCCCATCGGGATCGGCTTCTACATCGCGTGCAAGATCGGCAATGTCTCACCCGACGAGGCCATGGGCGCGATCTGGCCCTATATCGGCGCCCTGTTCATCGGCCTGCTCATCATCGCGATGGTCCCGGCCCTGTCGATCGCCTATCTCTGATCGCGGAAAGGCGGCAGCACTGCGCTGCCGCCTTTTTCTCTAGAACGGCAATTGGCCCTGATCGTCCTCGTCGCTGGAGAGCGGCTTCTTCGCCTTCTTCTTCTCCTTGACCGGCGCCGATTCCGGCGCGGCAAGCGGCTCCAGCAAGCCGGCATCGTCATTCTCGACCTTGTTCACGCGGCTCGATATCGGCACCAGATCGAGCCAGTCGTCGGGGCACGGCCGCACGAGGCGCATCACATCGGCGCGCTCGTCGCGCACATCGAGCCACGCTGCGATATCCTCTTCCGACAAGATCACCGGCATGCGGTCGTGCACGGCGGACATGGTGCCGTTGGCATCGGTCGTGACGATGGCGGCGGTGTCGATCTCCCCTCCATCCGGACTGCTGTAGGTCTCCCACAATCCCGCCATCGGCAGCGGCTTTCCGTTGCGCGGGCGGATGAGGAACGGCGTCTTCTCGCGCCCGTCCCGCCGCCATTCGTAAAACCCATCGGCGAGGAAGATGCAGCGCCGCCGCTTGACGGCCGCCTTGAAGGTCGGTTTCGTCTCCAGCGTTTCGCCACGCGCATTGATGACCAGCGGAAAATCCTTCGGGTCCTTCACCCAGGACGRCAGGAAGCCCCAGCGTACCAACATGAAATGCCGCTCGCCACGGTCTTCGAGAACGATAGGCACCGGCTGCGTCGGAGCCACGTTGAAGCGCGGCGGAAAGTTCGGCTGCTCCGGATAGCCGAAGAAATTCCGATAGGCCTCGGGAGGCAGGGTAATCGCGTAGCGTCCGCACATGGTTGTCTTTTTCACCTCCCGGTCACGGCCGGATCAAGTCCGGGCATGACGTGTTGGAAATGTCAAATCCTTACAACCACCTCCGCCAGCGGAAGATCAGGTAAGGCACCACGGCGGCGAAGACCATCAGCATGATGGCCCAAGGATAGCCGAGTTCCCAATCGAGCTCAGGCATATTGTGGAAATTCATGCCGTAGAGCGACGACACCAAGGTCGGGGGCAGGAAGATCACGGACATCACCGAGAAGATCTTGGCAATGTCGTTCTGCTCGATGGCCACAAGCCCCAGCGTCGCATCGAGGAGGAACTGGACCTTGTTGGAAAGGAAGGTTGCGTGCTCCTCGATGGATTGCACGTCACGCAAGGCCGTGCGCCATTCCGCCTGAAAGCCGCGCGTCTTCTGCGGGCGCGGCATGCTGGCGGAAAGGAACAGCAGCTGACGCTCGACCGACACCATGCTCTCCCGGACATTGGAAATCACATCACCCTTGCGCCCGATGGATCTCAGGGCGGCCCGGAAGGACGCGGCACGCCGCGCGCTATGTCTTTCGGTCTCGAAGATCGTTTGCGACAGCCGGTCGATGCGCTTGCCGACAGTGCCTAGAATTTCCGCCGCCCGGTCAATGATCGTCTCGATCAGCCCATCAAGCACCGCTTCCGGCTGGTGCCGACAGCCGCCGGGCTTACCTGCGCGGGCCATGAACATGTTGAACGAACGCGGCTCACCATAGCGCACGGTCACGAGCGCGCGGTCGGTCAAGATGAAGGACACGTCGATGAGCTTGGGGCTGTCCGTGTCGGAACTGCACAGCACGCGCGCCGTCATGTAGCGCGCGTTGTTCTCGTGATAGAGAATTTCGGACGGCTCGATATCCGCCATCTCCTCCCGGGTGGGAATCTCGATGTTGAGATGAGCCTCCACCAGCCGGTCGTCCTCGCGGGTCGGCTCGACCATATCGATCCACAGGGCATCCTCCGGAATCGGCTCGCCCGGCGCCAGCACATAACGGTCGAGGGATTCGCCCATGGGCGTCAATGCCTGCGCCGGCCTGTGAATCAAGATCATGCCTGCCTCCGCCGATGAGAGTTTATTGTTTCATTCCAGCGAGCTTCTGTCATTCCCGGCCGTGGCATAGCAAGAGGGTTGTCACCAGCACTGTCCTATCCAACCCTCCATCCTCATCCTGAGGAGCCGCGTGAGCGGCGTCTCGAAGAAGGCTCCAGTGCTCTCTGGACGATCCTTCGAGACGCAGCCTTTAGGCTGCTCCTCAGGATGAGGCCAGAGTGTATTGGAAATCGGGATCACCGGCACAGGGCCGGTGATGACGGTGGCGCGTGTCACAACGATGACAGCGGTGGTGTATCATCCGGCACGAAGAAATCCGGCATCAGGGGCTTCGAGGGATCGACGCGATACTTCTCGAAATCGCTTATGCCCTCACCGCTCAGGAAAACGTCATCGATGAGGAAATGGCCCGAGAAGCTTTTCGACGGCTTCTGGAAGATCGCATGGGCCGCATCGGCCAGGATCTCCGGCGTTCGGCTCGCTTGCACGATCTCGTCGCCGCCGAGGAGGTTCTTCACGGCGCTCGTCGCGATGGTCGTGCGCGGCCACAGGGCATTGACGGCGATGCCCTTGGGCCTCAATTCGCCTGCCAGCCCCAGCACGCACAGGCTCATGCCGTACTTCGCCAGGGAATACGCCAGATGCGGCGCAAACCATTGCTCCTTCATGTCGAGCGGCGGCGAGAGCATGAGGATGTGCGGGTTCTCGGCCCTCGATAGATGCGGGATCGCATATTTCGAGACCAAGTAGGTGCCGCGCGTGTTGATCTGGTGCATCAGATCGAAGCGCTTCATATCCGTCATTGGCGTCGGCGTGAGGCTGATCGCGCTCGCGTTGTTGACCACGATATCGAGGCCGCCGAAGGTTTCGACGGTTTTCTCGATGGCCCCGCTCACCGCCGCCTCATCGCGAACGTCCACGACCAACGGAAGGGCTTTGCCGCCTGCCTTCTCGATCTCCTCCGCCGCCGTGTAGATGGTGCCGGGAAGCTTGGGATGCGGTTCAGTGGTTTTCGCCGCGATGACCACGTTCGCACCATCTCGCGCCGCGCGGAGGCCGATGGCGAGGCCGATGCCACGCGAGGCGCCGGTGATGAAAAGCGTCCTGCCTTTGAGTGTCATGAGATCAGCTCGCCAATGCCAGGTTAGCGTCCTGCAGGAAGCCCGCACCTCCAAGGACAGTGTCTTCGAGGCCCTTGGCCCCGACTGCGATATTTTCCGCAAAGAAGCGGCAGAGCGCGATGCGGCCCGCATGGGCCGGATCGGCGTCGCCGCCGGCCATCAGTGCATTTGCGGCAAGCGCGACTTCCGCCAGAGCCGCGCCGCCCTGCGCGAGACCGAACAGGCGAAGGTACGGCGTCGCGCCCGCAAGCGCCTCGCCCTGCGCATTGGAGGAGATCGCCTTGAGCATGTAGCTCGTCGTGCTATCCAGGCTCTCGATCGCATCCCGCAAACGCGACGCTGTGGCGCCGAAGGCGGGCGTTCCCTCTTTCAACACGCGCGCGACGACGGCGCGCATGGCGGCGATCTGCGCGCGCACGGTCTCGCCGCCGGAAAGCGGCAGCTTGCGCGCCACGAGATCGATGGCCTGAATGCCGTTGGTGCCTTCATAAATCGGTGCGATGCGCGCATCACGGAAGTGCTGCGCTGCGCCGGCCTCCTCGATGAAGCCCATGCCGCCGTGAACCTGCACGCCGAGGGATGCGACCTCGACGCCGATGTCGGTGGAGAAGGCTTTCGCAACAGGGGTGAGCAGCGAAGCGCGCTCGTTCGCTTGCTTGGCGCGCGCCGCATCCTGCTCGAGATGCGCGCGGTCGATAGCCTCCGCTGTCATGTAGCAGATCGCGCGTGCAGCGGCGGTGAGCGCCTTCATGGTGAGAAGATTGCGCTGCACATCCGGGTGCGCGGCAATCGGGCTCATGCCCTCCGTCGCGCCGATGGCGCGGCCCTGGCGTCGTTCGTTCGCGTAAGAAAGTGCTTGCTGATAGGCGCGCTCGGCGATGGCAACGCCTTGAAGGCCGACCGCGAGGCGCGCATTGTTCATCATCGTGAACATGCAGTTGAGCCCGCGATTCTCCTCGCCTACCAGCCAACCAATCGCGCCGCCATTGTCGCCGAAGATCATGGTGCAGGTGGGCGAGGCGTGGATGCCGAGCTTGTGTTCGATGCTGTGGCAGCGCAGATCGTTGCGCGTGCCGTCCGGCAAAAACTTCGGCACGAGGAACAGCGAAATACCGCGCGTGCCCTGCGGCGCATCGGGCAGCCGCGCCAGCACGAGATGGATGATGTTGTCGGTCAGATCATGCTCGCCATAGGTGATGAAGATCTTCTGCCCCGTGATGCGGTAGGTACCGTCACCCACGGGCTCGGCGCGCGAGCGCAGGGCCGCGAGATCGGAACCCGCCTGCGGCTCGGTGAGGTTCATCGTCGCCGTCCATTCGCCGGAGACGAGCTTTTCGAGGTAGCGGCTTTTCAGGTCCTCGGAGCCATGGGAGACGAGCGCCTCGATGGCCCCATGGGTGAGCACCGGCCCGATGCCGAAAGCCATGGAGGCGGAATTCCACATCTCGACGCAGGCCGAGTTCAGCAGCGTCGGCAGGCCCTGCCCGCCGTAATCAACCGGACCGGGCAACGCGTTCCAGCCTGCCTCGGTCCAGCCCTTATAGGCCTCCTTCCACCCGGGAGCCGTCGTGACCTCGCCGTCCTTCAGCGTCACGCCATGCTTGTCGCCCTCGCGGTTGAGAGGCGCGATCACGTCATTGGCGAAACGCCCGGCCTCCTCCAGAATGGCCTGGGCGAGATCGGGGGAGAGATCGCCGTAGAGACCTTCATCGACTGCCCGGTCGAGCCCCGCCACGTGTCGCATGGTGAAGACGATATCCGGCACGGGCGCGCGGTAGGTCATGACGTTTCCTCTCAAAGCTTCGGCTTTTGATATTGACGCGTTCCCCCGCGCCATTAAACCCGCCCAAGGTATCATCCGCGGCTTGGAAAAGTCCGTGGCCTTGGCAAAGGATAGTTTAGAGGTGAACGATCGCGGGTCAATGCTCCAGACGCAGCGTCTTGCCGCCGATGAAGCCGGCATCGCCGAGGGCGCGTCCATCCTGCGACGCGGCGGCCTCGTCGCCTTCCCGACCGAGACGGTCTACGGCCTCGGTGCCGATGCTACCGATGCGGAGGCCGTCGCGGGCATCTATGCCGCCAAGGAGCGTCCGAGCTTCAACCCGCTGATTTCCCATGTGGCGAGCTTCGAGGCCGCGCAGGTGCAAGGCATCTTCAACGAGACCGCGCGCCGCCTGGCCGAGGCCTTCTGGCCGGGACCGCTTACCCTCGTAGTGCCGGTGGCCGCGACTTGCACCGTATCTGACCTTGCCCGCGCCGGCCTCGATAGCGTGGGTCTGCGCGTGCCGGCCCATCCCCTCGCCCATGCGCTTCTGGAAGCGACAGGCCGCCCCGTCGCTGGCCCATCCGCGAACCGCTCGGGCCGGGTGAGCCCAACCGATGCGGATCATGTGTTCGGCGATCTGGATGGYCGCATCGACGCCGTGCTCGACGGCGGCGCGACGGAGGTCGGCGTCGAATCCACCATCGTCTCATGTCTCGAAGGCGCGCCGCGCCTACTGCGCCCCGGTGGGGTGCCGAGGGAAGCGATTGAGAAATTGATTGGGCAGAGTCTGGAGAACGGCGAGGAAGGCGGCGAGAACCCGCTCGCGCCGGGCATGCTGGCCTCGCATTACGCGCCGCGTGCAAAGGTGCGCTTGAACGCGGCGCGGATCGAACCTGGAGAGGCCGCACTGCTCTTCGGCTCGCAAGCCCCGCAAGGCAGCGATCATGCGAAAGCGGCTTTGAATTTAAGCGAAAACGGCGACCTCAAGGAGGCCGCCGCTCATCTGTTCTCATATTTGCGAAAGCTCGATGCGTCGGGCGCACCAACCATCGCCGTTGCGCCTATCCCTAAGACCGGACTGGGCGAGGCCATCAACGACCGTCTCAGGCGAGCCGCCGCGGAGCGGTAATTCGCTCCGCGAACAAAAGCCTTACTTCGCAGCGAGCTTCGCGGCGATCTGCGCCACGTGCTTGCCCTGGAAGCGGGCGCCGTCGAGATCGATCTCGCTCGGCTGGCGCGAGCCGTCGCCGGCGGCGATGGTGGAAGCGCCATAGGGCGAGCCGCCGCGGATCTGGTCCACGCCCATCTGGCCCTGGAACGAGTAAGGCAGGCCGACGACCACCATGCCATGGTGCAGCAGCACCGGGATCGTGGTGAGGATCGTGGCTTCCTGGCCGCCGTGCTGGGTGGCGGTGGAGGTGAAGACCGAACCCACCTTGCCGATGAGCGCGCCCTTTGCCCAGTGACCGCCGGTCTGGTCGAGGAAGTTCTTCATCTGCGCGGTCATGGTGCCATAGCGGGTCGGCGTGCCGATGATGATCGCATCGTATTCCGGCAGCTCGTCGATGGTGGCGATGGGAGCCTTCTGGTCGGTCTTGTAATGAGCGGCCTTGGCGATCTCGTCGGGCACCAACTCGGGCACGCGCTTCACGACGACATCGGCGCCAGCTTCGCGCGCGCCTTCGGCAGCGGCATAAGCCATCTGCTCGATATGTCCCCAGGTCGAATAATACAGTACCAGAACCTTGGCCATGTGATCTCCAATCATGACGAATACAACGCAAGCGATCCAAGCTCCAGAATCATGGTCTGGAGGTGACCGCCCTGCAATCTTGTGACGAGCACAGGATAAGCTTTCCAGTCTGCAAAACAAATGTTAGATATGCAGGATCTCCATTGCACCGATGCAAGACTCCATGGCCAAGCAGCAGCACCTCGACTGGGATGATTTCAAGCTCGTGAAAATCATCGCCGAAGCCAACGGCTTGGCCGGCGCGGCCGAGCGGCTCGGGGTCAATCACTCCACGGTTTTCCGCAGGCTCGGCCAGATGGAGGAGAATCTCGGGGTCAAGCTCTTCGAACGCCACCGGACCGGGTATGTGCTGACCCCGGCAGGCGAGGAGATGTCGGCCCTCGCGGAGCAGATGGAGGAGAACGTCACCTCCTTCACCCGCAAGCTGGCAGGGCAGGCTGTGGCTCCTGCAGGCGAGCTGCGCGTCACCACCAACGACACCCTGCTCGTGCATATGCTCACGCATATCTTCGCGCGCTTCATTACCGCCTGCCCGGAGATGCGGCTCGACGTGGTGCTCGCCAATCAGGCGCTCAACCTCTCGAAGCGCGATGCGGACGTGGCGATCCGCGCCACCGACGATCCGCCGGAAACTCTTGTCGGACGCCGCGTCGCCACCATCGCCTGGGCGATTTACGGACGCGCGGTGGATTTCCCGGATTATCAGGGCCCGGCCGACATCAATTCCCTCGACATCTACAACCGGCCCTGGGTCGCGCTGGGCGACAACCTCGCGGCGCTGAAGGCCGCGCGGTTCGTACGCGAGCGCGTGGCGCCGGAGAATCTCGTCTACAAGGTCAATACGGTGCTCGGCCTCGCCGAAGCCGTGGAGGCCGGCACGGGGATCGGCCCCCTTCCCTGCTTCATCGCGGATGMGAGCCCCAATCTCGTGCGGCTCTCGGACATCAATCCGGATTTCTCGGCGGGCCTGTGGCTTCTCACCCATCCTGACTTGCGCCAATCGGCGCGCGTGCGCGCCTTCATGGATTTCATGGCGACCGAGATCGGCAAGCAGAAGCGCTGGATCGAGGGCAGCGGCAAGCGCCAGCCCGATCAGGCGATCTCCACCACCACGCGTCCCTTGATCTGACCGGCGACGATCTTGCGGCCTGCCTCCATCACGTCGTCGAGACGGATGGTTGAGGTCATGGCCGCGAGTTTGTCGTGATCGAGTTCGCGCGCGAGACGCGCCCAGGCCTCGATGCGCAATGCCTTCGGCGCCATCACGGAATCGACGCCAAGCAGGGCCACGTTGCGCAGGATGAAAGGCGCGACGCTCGTCGGCAGGTCCATGCCCGCAGCAAGGCCGCAGGCCGCGATGGCACCGCCATATTTGGTCATGGAGAGAACATTGGCGAGCGGAGTGGAGCCAACGGTATCGACGCCCGCAGCCCAGCGCTCCTTGCTCAACGGACGAACCGGGCCGGTGAGTTCGCTTCGGTCCAGGATCTCGGCCGCGCCAAGGCCTTTCAGGTAATCGCCCTCCTCCGGCCGCCCGGTCGAGGCAATGACATGCCAGCCCGCTTTCGCGAACAGCGCCACTGCAACCGAACCGACGCCGCCGACGGCGCCCGTGACGATAGCGGGACCGCGCTCAGGCTTGAGCCCGTGGCGCTCGATGGCCATCAGGCACAACATGGCAGTGTAGCCCGCCGTACCGATCGCCATGGCCTGATGCGGGGCCAGTCCCGTAGGCAATGGAATGAGCCAGTCGCTCTTGACGCGTACCCTCTCGGCATAAGCACCCAGATGCGTCTCACCAAGGCCCCAGCCGTTCAGGACGACCGCATCGCCGGCTTTGAATTCAGGGCTTGAGGAAGCTTCCACGACGCCGACGAGATCGACGCCGGGGATCATGGGGAAGCGACGCACCACCGGCGCCTTGCCGGTGAGTGCGAGGCCATCTTTGTAATTGAGGGTCGAGTGGGACACGCGCACGGTAACGTCGCCGTCCATGAGATCGGCTTCATCGAAGTCGCGAAAGCCGACCTGTTGACCTGCGTCGTTCTTGTTGATGACGACAGCCTTGAACGTTCCCATCGTGAATCCTCCCTGTCCCCGATTGTGGAGCGTGGACGAGGATCAGGACAAGCGTGAAAGCCTCATCCCTTCGCCTTACTCCGCAGGCTGAAGAGCGGGCCCACGTTCGACTGGCTGTTCCTTGATCGGCAGGTTGATCAGGGCCGAGGCGATGCCGAGCGCGATCGAGAGCCACCAGACCATGGTGTAGTTGCCGTAGACCTCATAGAGAATGCCGCCGAGCCATACGCCGAGGAAGCCGCCCACCTGATGCGAGAAGAAGGCGAAGCCGTAGAGCATCGCCATGTAGCGCGTGCCGAACATCAGCATCACGAGGGAGGATGTGGGAGGCACGGTGGAGAGCCACAGCAGGCCGATGGAGATGCCGAAGGCAATCGAGGTGACGGGCGAGGCCGGAAGCAGGATGAAGGCTGCGATAGCGACCGAGCGTCCGAGATAGATCCAGGCGAGCAGCCAGCGCTTCGCCATGCGCGTAGAAAGCCAGCCCGAGGTGAGCGAGCCGAAGGCATTGGCAAGGCCGATCACGGCAAGCGTCCATCCGCCGATGGAGGCGGACAGGCCTGCATCGCGCAGGTAAGCCGGCAGGTGCGCCGTGATGAAGGCGAGCTGGAAGCCACAGGTGAAGAAGCCGAGCACGAGCAGCACATAGGAGCGATGCCGGAATGCTTCCGTCAGCGCCTGGGTGATCGATTGTCCGGGAGCGGGCTGAGGCCCACTCTGCGAACCGGCGGACGCATTGGGCCGCGTCGCGAGGGAAATCGACAGGGGCAGGACGATAAGAATGGAACCCGCGAAGACGATGAGGGTCTGCTGCCAGCCGACAGAATCGATGAGCACATTGCCGATGGGCGGGAAGAGGAACTGGCCGAAGGAGCCCGCCGCCGTGCCGGCGCCGAAGGCCATGGGCCGCCACTTCTCGGGCAGGAGCTTGCTGAACGCACCGAGCACCAGATTGAACGAGCAGCCCGACAGTCCGAAGCCGATGAGCACGCCCGCGCCCATATGAAGAATGCCGGGTGTCGTGGCATAGGCCATCACCACGAGGCCCAGCGCGTAGAGCACGGCGCCGAGGCAGAGCACGCGCAGCGTTCCGAACCGGTCCGCGATCGCGCCTGCGAAGGGCTGTCCTACACCCCAAAGCAGGTTTTGAATGGCAATGGCCAAGCTGAACGTGTCGCGCCCCCAACCGAATTCCGTCGTCATCGGAATCTGGAACAGTCCCGCCGATGCCCGGGGCCCGAAGGTGATCAGGGCAATCAGGCAGCCGGACAGAACGATGAGTTCCGGCGAGACCCGGGACTGGGTGGAAGGTGCAGACATSGGCAGGGCCCTTCAGGGACGAAGCAGGAGGCGGAAGACTAGCCCAACTCCCGCAAGCGCAACATTGGAAATTTGTTGCGCAGGCCATGAGGTCCCGTGATGAATCAAGGGCGGTCTCCCGGCCGGGAGACCGCCCTGAATGGTCGACCTTTAATGGCGTCTCTTACACCACGAAGAAGTCGGCGAGGTTCGGCAGGGCCTTCTTGTCGAAGACGGCGAAGGCCACGGCCTTGCCCTCTCCGTTACCATCCAGATCATAGGAAGCGATGCCCGTCTTCTTGTCGAGGATGATGAAGTCGTCGGCATCGCCGGCCTTGCTGCCGATCTTGAAGAAGCTCTTCTTGAGCTTTTCCGGCTTCGACTCGCTGCCCTTTCCGAGCTTCTTGAAGATGGCGTTATCGAGCCAGATCTTGTCCTCCTTCGTGACGAAGGCCTGGACCGTGTCTTTATTGGTCTTCGCATTCAACTTCGTGTTGAAGACGAAGATGTCGATGCCCTTGCTGCCGACGAGAATGTCGTTGCCGGCATAGCCATACATCTTGTCGTCCCCATCGGAGCCGACGAGCGTGTTCTTGCCCGAGGTGCCTTTGTGGATCGCGAATCCGTTGGTTACCGGCGCACCACCGGACGTCATGAGCACGCCGTTCACATAGACGTTCTCGATATTCGGGTTCGAGTAGTTGAAGTTGGCGTAGACCGTATCGTTGCCCCCCGCATCGACGATGACGTCATTGGTGCCGTCGATGTAATAGGTATCGTTGCCGAGACCGCCATTGAGGTTATTTGCAGCCGCATTGCCGACGAGAGTATCATTGCCACTGCCGCCAATGGCGTTCTCGATGACAACCTTGTTGGCGATCGTCACACCGCCGGCGATGCCGGCCTGCTGGGAGATGAAGCCGCCTGCATTCGGATCATTCGGCTGCAGGGTCGCAGCGCGCAGATCGATGGTCACCGAGGCCGTGGATTTCGCGGCGCTGATCGTGTCGATGCCGCCAGCATCCCAGATGCTGAACCAGCCGGTGCCCTTCGCATTTGCATTCGGCAATTCATAGAGATCATCGCCTGTGGCCGTCGCCATATTGGCCCCGTACATAATCTGCAGAGCTGCAATGTCGAGCGCTCCCAGCCCGCCTTGCGTGCCGTATGTATTGTCGCCTCGCACGGTGCTGAGGCCAGGATTGTAGGACATGACCGTGTAGACACTCTGGTTATGACCCAGCGTTCCTAGGCCGCCACTGGACGCTCCTGGGAATGTGGTACGGTCATCCCGCATACCGCCGTCGTGCGGATGAGCTAATCCAAGGGAATGTCCCAGCTCATGGATGATAGTGTTCAGTCCGTCACCGCCGAATTTAAGTTCCTTCCAAGATGACGTCTTCGTGGGGTCGAAGTAGCCCCAGCGCTGATGCAATGCATCCTGGTAATTATCAGGCGTCTCGTGGGCAGCCAGAACCCCGGAAGGGAGCATACCCTTCCACCAGACCATATTAGCGTCGGCATAGCCGCCTTCTTCCGAGAACGTGATATTGGCGACACTCTCATATAGGCCGACCKCATAGCCCATCGCATTCTTATCCTCGCTCCACCAAGTGTAGCGGTTCTTCCAGTCGGAAATGGATGGAAACRTGTTACTTTTATGAGGCGACTGAGGGACGACTTGGTCGTTCCACTCATACATGTCAGCCGCTCCGCCGAACTTCACCTTGATGGGACCGGTCGACGTGTCCCAGATCTGACCGCCCCAGATGAGCGAATCGATCAGCGCGTTGCCATATCCGGAGCCCGAAATCGTCCTAAAGCCAGCCATTGTAGTCCCCAGTTGATATCACTGAGAGATACATGCAACATAACTTCATTTCAATATGTGTTCCTGCGCACAATTGGCGCAGGTTTCATGTCTGCCCAGGCTTCAACTTGTAGAAAATGTGCCGACCGATCACGTCCATCTTCTTCAGGCGGCGCGCCCAGTAGGGGCGGACATAATCCGCGTGGTAATGGGTCGCACCGCCCACATCGGCAAGATAGGTCTTGCCTTCGAGCACGGCGGTGGCGACGCGTTTGGCGCGCTCCCATGAGATCGTATCCGTCGTGCGCAGCGCCTTGCCTTCACAGGCGAAGGTGAACTGGCAGGCCAGGTGGCGGTGGCGGTTCTGGTAGACGACGCCGCAGATGGAGGATGGGTAGAGTCCGCTCTTCACGCGGTTGAGGACCACCTGCGCAACGGCGGCCTGCCCTGCTTCCGGCTCGCTGCGTGCCTCGAAATAGACAGCCTCCGCGAGGCAGCGCTGTTCCTTGCTCATGCTGTCGGGATCGATGAGATCGGTATAGCGCGGGCGGTCCTCGTCATCGGATTTCGAAATGACGCTCTCGCCATAACCGTTCTTGTCGAGACGCGGCGATTGCAGCGAGACGGGCGCGGCCGCGATCTCGATGGGCGTTCCCTCCACGGGCGCGGGCGTTGCCGATGAGAGAGTCACGGCGCGCTTCACCATCGGCGTCGTCGGGCTGGAGGAAGCGCCTGTCGAACCGGCAGCGGCCGCGGCCGGCGACTGCACCGAGGTCGCCTGACGGGTCGTGGCGAATTCGGGAGCCTCCCATGGCTCGAAAGCCTGTTCTATCTCGGGCGTTTCGAACTCGCCCTCCATGAGAATGGTCGGCGGCAGCAGGCGCTCGTCCTGGCCGAACAGCAGGCGGGATTCGCCCACCTGTTCGAGCGACGTGCGCATCTGGCTTGCCCGCAGGGACAGCGTGACGCGTGCAACGACCGGATCACTTTTGCCCGAACGCTCGACGACGGGATCGGCGCCCGCGCCGATCTTGCGGTCGGCCTTCGGAGCAACGGCATTGGCCGACTCGCTGGGAAGATCGTAGCGCGGCAGGGACCGCAGGATATCGCGTCCGAGATCGAGCCGGCCGCCGGCAATGGAAGCGGTGATCGGCGGAACGAGAGCAGCCTGGTTGAGATAAGCCACGGCGTTGCGGGGCGCGAAGCTGACGCCCGCCTGGATGTCGTTGCTGGCGGACGCGGTAAACGAGATCAGGAGCCCGGTGGCGAGCGCCCAAGGCGCCGTTGTGGCGCAGATCCATCTCACCCGTGAGCGACGATTCCGAACTCGCACGCGATACACCCTACAAAACCAGCGCCTCCAGGCATCCGACAGGAATGCCCGACTTCCTTATGGTTATCGCGGGTTAAGGTTGATGGGTGGTTAAGAGAGCTGCCCTACTCTGCGGCTGCGGCAGCCCGCCGCTTCCCGGCCCTGCGTCTGAGAGCCTCTGCGGTTCCCTCATCGGCCGGGAAGAAAGCTTCGATGGCAAGTTCAGACAGGGTCACGTCCACGGGCGTGCCAAAAATCGTGGTGGTGCTGAAGAGAGTCAGTACGCCCTCCTCCGTCATCAGCTGCAGCGGCACGACGATACCGGCGTAATCATGGGCAGGCTTTTTGGCACGTGCCGCCGCATCGGGCGTCGGATAGGCAAGCAGTTCCTCGATGAGCGCGGCGAGTACCGCATCGCCCGTCGCGTCCACCTGATGGCGTAGGCGCTCGACCAGATGATTGCGCCACTCAGTGAAGTTCACGATGCGCCGCGCCATGCCCGCTGGATGGATGCTCAGACGCAGCACATTGACGGACGATTTCAGCAGCGCGGGATCGACATCCCCGACCAAGGACATCAAGGCATCGTTGGCGGAGACGAGAGACCAGTGCCTGTCGACGGCTAGCGCCGGATAAGGATCATGCCCCTTGAGCACGAGATCCACTGCCTGACGCATGCTGACGAGCGCCGGATCGTCGAGCGAACGCTGCGAATAGACAGGCGCGAAGCCCGCGGCCACCAGCAAGATGTTGCGCTCGCGCAGGGGCATATCGAGCTTCTCGGCGAGCAGCAGCACCATCTCGCGGCTCGGCTGCGAACGGCCTGTCTCGAGGAAGCTCAGATGCCGCGTCGAGATCTCGGCCTCGAGCGCCAGATCCATCTGACTCATGCGCCGCCGCTGGCGCCACTCGCGCAGGTAATCGCCGACATGCTGGACAGGGGTGCTCGTTTTCATGGGGCGGACCATAGCGGAGGCTGAGCGCAGGTTCCATGACCTTGGAGGTAAAGGCTGTTTCTAAGCGTGGAGGCTCTTGCCTTGGGTAAGCTCCGAAGATAATCCCATACGTTATATAGTTAAGATTCAACGACAAATATTACGCAAGGGAAGATCATGACCACACCAGCACCTTGGGGCAATCCGTTCGGCGTCAGCACGACGGCAGGTAATCAGATGTACATGAAAACCGCCGCCTTCGCGGATGGCTCCTTCGTGGCCGTTTGGGTTGATACCAGCAATACAGGCTCGGATACATCAGTCTCTGCCATCTGCGGGCAACTCTTCAATGCTGATGGCAGCAAGAGAGGCAGTGAGTTCGTTGTCAACACCACCACCGAGGGTGAACAGACGAATCCGACTGTCGCTGTCCTCAGTGACGGGCGCTTCGTGGTCGCGTGGAAAGACGACGGTGAAGTAGAGGATGAAGACGGCTCAGGAATCCGCGCCCGTATTTTCAACGCGGACGGTACTGCTTTCAACCGAGGCGGTGAAGGTGGCACGTCGGACTTTCTCGTCAACACGACATCCCAGGCAGGTGATCAATCTCAGCCCTCGATCGCTGCTTTGGCGAATGGCGGCTTCGTCATCGCATTCATGGATCAAGATGAAGGCGCTATCAGAGCTCAGGTCTTTGATGCACGGGGGCAGCACTCGGGATTGGAAGCGACTGTCAACACCGATGCCGATGATGCGTATGGCGCGTTTTCAATTGTCGGAACAGGCGACCACTATACGGTCTTTTACGGTTCTTTTCCTGGCAGCGAGAGCATGATCGTTCGCGGGCGGACCCTCTATACCGATGGACGGGCACCTTCGGATGCATTCACAGTGTCGAACCCAGGCCTCTCTGCTCAGCTCCCAAGCACGACAAAGCTCGCCGATGGCAAGATTCTAGTGACATGGGTCTCGCAGGCTACGCTTGGCGACATGGAAAGTCTTTCAAACAAGGCACAAATTTACAACGCCGACGGAAGCAAGTTCGGGGGCGAGATCAGTCTCAAGGTTCCTGGCCTTCCCGTTCAGATCGCTATGGATGTGACGGCATTGCCCGGTGGAGGTTTCGCCGTCGCTCTCCTGACGTCGACGGAGACGAAGCTCACCGGAACCAGTAAGCTCGATGTCGGGGTTATCTTCTTTGATGCCAATGGCAATCAGACCGGGTTTAAGACCAATATCACTCAGGTCCCGCTTATAGGCATTGAGCTAGGGATCGATATCTCGACTCTGGCCGATGGACGTGTTGTTCTGACTTCGACTTTACCTTTGCTCGAGGGGGAAGAAGGCTACAACGTGTTCGGCCAGATCGTGGATGGCCGCGCCGCTGGCGTTTCGGTTCCAGGCAGCGCCGGCAACGATGATTACTACGGCAGCGCTTTTAACGACACCTTGAACGGCGCTGGCGGCAACGACACGCTCAGGGGCGACGCCGGCGACGACATCCTCAATGGCGGTGCCGGCATCGACACGATGATCGGCGGGCTCGGCAACGACATCTATTATGTCGACAATGTCGGCGATCAGGTGACGGAGCTGGCCGGCGGCGGCACCGACACGGTGTTCTCCGCCATCAGCTATGCGCTCAGTGCCGAGCTGGAACATCTCCTCGGCTCCGGCTCCGGCGCACTGCGCCTGACAGGCAATGCGGGTGCCAACACCATCACCGGCGCGGACGGCAAGGATCGGCTCGATGGTGGCCTGGGCAACGACACGCTCGGTGGTGGCTACGGCAATGACGTGCTCATCGGCGGCAAGGGCAAGGACGTGTTCGTGTTTGCCGCGAAGCTCGGCACCGACAAGACGGACCGCAAGGTGAATTTCGACACCATCAGCGACTTCAAGCTGAAAGAGGACAAGATCCACCTGGACAAGGCGATCTTCAGCAAGCTGAAGAAGACGGGCAAGCTGAGCAAGGCGTTCTTCTCCATCGACAAGGCGAACGACAAGAACGACCACATCATCTACAGCAAGGACAAGGGCGTGCTGTCGTATGACCCGGATGGGTCGGGAGCCAAGAAGGCGATCGAGTTCGCCAAGGTGAAGGCCAAGCTCAATCTCTCGGCTGGCGACTTCATCGTCATCTGATGCACGCGGCCTGACTGCAGGCATCGGATGGCAATGACAAAACGGGCTGCTTCTCATGAAGCGGCCCGTTTTATTTGTGCTCGCTCGTCATGACCTCAGAGGTAATCGACCTGCTTCTCAGGCGGCTTCATCCTTTCATGCAGGTTGAGGGTTTCAACCGAGCTTGCGAACCAAGGAGCTTGCCATGATGTCGATCCATTCCTCCCCGCTTCTCCGTCAGGCACTGCTGGCCGATGCCACCACGAGCGCGGCCTTCGGTCTGCTGATGCTGCTCGCAGCCGGTCCCTTCGGAAACCTGCTTGGATTACCGGAGATGCTCCTGCGGATCGCAGGTCTCGTGCTTCTGCCCTATGCGGCGTTTCTCGCCTGGCTCGGACTGCGCGAGCAGGTTCAGAAGCCTCTCGTGTGGGCCGTGGTCATCGGCAACGCGCTTTGGGTCGCCGATAGCATCCTGCTTCTCGTCAGCGGCTGGGTTCAGCCTACCACCGCAGGCTATGCCTTCGTGATCATGCAGGCGCTTGCGGTGCTGATGTATGCGGAGTTTCAGTTCATCGGATTGCGGCGGTCGGCGGAAGCAGTGGCTTAAGACATGGCCTACGTCATGTCATCACCGGCCTTGTGCCGGTGATCCCTCTCTGCGTTTCCAGCCCTCAGAATGAGAATTGGAAATGACAATGGCCGGGACAATCCCGGCCATGATGCGGTGAGATGACGGCTGTTGTGCTGACTTACCGGTCCCGCCCGTTGAACGGCATCGGCTTCACGTCCGACAAATCTACCGTCTCGATGCAGCGAATATTGATCGCGGCCATCTCCTCGCCCGTCGGAAGCTTGCCTTCACCGAAGGGCGCGCAGCCGCAGGTGGCGCAGAAGCGGTGGCGGACGTTGTGGGTGTTGAAGAGATATGTGGTCAGGT
>NZ_JBFUMH010000041.1:0-39099 GCF_054049475.1 Microvirga sp. P5_D2
GCACCGGATTGTCCTCGCTGACGTACTCGTCGAGGCAGGCCGGGAACAAGGTGCCCTGGCTGCGCTCCTGGCCTTGGACAAACCGCTTCATCGCGATCCCTCCAGTCCGTGCTAACCCCACCAGATTACCAGATCCCGCGTTTTGACACAGCCTCGACCCGAAGGAGACTTTCATCAACTTTCGATGAAATGCTTTCGACCGGGGCGTTGCACCAGTGGACCTGTCCGGCAGCCAAATGACTGGCGGGGCCACTATGCTGAGTTTTCCTGATCGGGTAAGTCAGCCTCTCGCGAGGTGACGCTCAACCAAGTGATCGATCGAGAATGCACCCGGTCCGCGGGTCAGCAGAAAAACGAGAACTGACGCCCACAGCAGGTGCTCGGTCCAGGCCTGCGGATAAACGAACGTCTGGATGACGAGCACCATCCCGAGCAGAGGCAGCGTCGCGAGCCGGGTCGCCAGCCCGAGAAACAGGAACACCGGAACCGTCAGCTCGACGAAAGCCGTGAGCTGCGCTGCGAGCACCGGGTCCAGCAGCGGAACCTTGTATTCGTCCTGGAACAGCTTCACGGCGAACTCCCATGAGCGGATCTTCAGGAGCCCCGAATTGAAGAACACCGCGCCGATCCCGATCCGCATGCCAAGCTGGAGGACCGATAGCGGGAACCGCTCGAGCAATTCGTCGTGGCCTGGAACGTAACCGGCCGCATGGCAAGCACCAGGCCCAGGTCGATGATGAGCAGGGCCAGCCCGACAGCCAGTTGAATCGTGATCTCCTGCTCTGGTTCTTAGGGCGGGGATCCTAGATGTGCACAGTGCCCTTATGGCCGCAAAAGGCTTGAGGGAGTGGATACCAGCCTCTCTCCCGAGTCCGTCACCCGCATCGCCGCATGTCATGGGAGCTGCCCTATAATGGGATAAGACCGGACCGCAGGTCCGGTTCGGTCTCTGGGAGGGCATCGCCATGCTGGAGCTTCTGCCTGCCCCCGAACACGTGATTGCGATGCGGGTGAGCGGTCAGGTCGTCAAGGATGACATCGAGCGCGGCATCGCGGCGGTCGAGGAGGCCCTGGCCGGGCAGGAACGCATTGCGATCTATGCGGAGATCAGCATGTCGGGCATGACGCCCGGCGCGTTCGCCCGCGATCTCGGTTACGGTCTGCGCCACCTGCGTGAACTGCGCCGCTTCGCCCGCATGGCGGTGGTGACCGAGCAGGAGTGGGTGCGCCGGATCGTCCAGGTGCAAGGCCGCATCCTGCCCCAGATCGAGATCCGCACCTTCGCGCCGGGCGAGCGGGACGCGGCGCTGGCCTGGGTGGCCCAGCCGATCACAACCGATGAGCCCGAGGTGGCACAGGCACCGCCCTCGGTCCACCTCATCGAGACAACCAGGCCGGACCTGATCGCGTTCGAGGTCAACGGACGCATCCAGAGGGACGACATGCATGTCCTGGTCGGGGCCTTTGAGCAGGCGCTTGCCACCAATGAGCGGTTGCGTGTCCTCGTGCGGGTGGTGAACTTCGACGGGATCACCCTTGAGGCTCTGCGCGAGGAGGGGCTCGCCTCGGTGAAGATGCGTGGCTGGCGCCAGGTCGAGCGCTACGCCCTTGTGGGCGGGCCGGCCTGGATGGCCACTGCGACGGGCTGGACCGCTACCCTGACCCGGATCCAGACTCAGCGCTTCGAGGCGGCGCGCGAAGATGAGGCTTGGCGCTGGCTGGAGGCGGAACCCAGGGTCGGGAGCCCAGCCTGAGGCCGGGAGCAGGGGAAAAGGGCGGGGCAACCCAACCAATCAGCCATCCGGACATTGTCCTTTGCCAGTCTCCGTGAGTTCTCCTGTGCCCTCTGCCTTTGACCTCATCGCCGTCCTTCTCGTCCTCACCGCCGTGTTCGGCTGGCTCAATCATGTCGTCATCCGCCTGCCGCACACCATCGGCCTGCTCGTCATGGCCTTGGGCGCCTCGCTCATCCTGATCGGCATCGAGGTCGCGCTGCCCGATGTCGCTCTGTACGAGAACCTGACCGCGATGCTCCGGCAAATCGACTTCCGGGAGACGGTGCTCAACGGCATGCTGGCCTTCCTGCTGTTCGCCGGAGCGCTGCATGTCGACCTCGGCATCCTGCGCGAGCGGGCCTGGACGGTCGGACTGATCGCCACGCTCGGGGTCGTGATCTCGACGGCCGTGGTCGGCATCGGACTGTGGTGGCTGTCCGGCATGCTGGGAATTGCCGTTCCACTACCGTGGGCGCTGGTGTTAGGCGCCTTGATCAGCCCGACCGACCCGGTGGCGGTGCTCAGCACCCTTAAGACGATCGATGTGCCCAAGGCGCTCGAGGTCGACATGGCTGGCGAGTCCCTGTTCAACGACGGCGTGGGTGTGGTGGTCTTCACCGTGCTGCTGGCGCTGGCATCCGGCAGCGGGGACGAGGGTGGCGTCCTCCACGTCGCCGAGCTGTTCTTCGTCGAGGCGTTGGGTGGGGCAGGGCTCGGGTTCGTAGCGGGCTATCTCGCCTACCGTGCCATGCGCCGGATCGACGACTACCCGATGGAGACGCTGATCTCGCTCGCTCTTGTGGCCGGTACCTATGCCATGGCGGCCAAGCTCCACATGAGCGGCCCGATCGCGGTGGTGGTGGCCGGGATCCTGGTCGGCAATCGCGGCCCGGTGGATGCCATGAGCGATCTCACGCAGCGCTATGTCTTCGGCTTCTGGACGCTGGTGGACGAGATCCTCAACTCGGTGCTGTTCCTGCTGATCGGGCTCGAGGTGCTGGTGCTGCGCTTCGATCCGTCGTTCGCCGGACTGGCGGCGGCCAGCATTCCGCTCGTGCTCGTGGCCCGCTTCCTCGCGGTCGCAGGGCCGGTGCTCCTGCTTCAAGGACGGCAGGAGTTCGTCCGCGGCACTATCCCGGTGCTGACCTGGGGCGGGCTGCGGGGCGGCATCTCGATCGCGTTGGCCCTGTCGCTGCCCGAGGTCGCTGAGAAGCCGCCGTTGCTGGCGGCGACCTACGCGGTGGTGGTGTTCACAATTGTGGTGCAGGGGCTGAGCCTGCGCGTACTCGTGGGGCGGACGATCTGATCGGCGCCACGGGGCCGGGCCGTTCCCTCGCCACGACGGCGGCCATGGGTGCTGGGAAGACTCGGGAGCTCCCTCCAGGGCCAGTCGTAGCAACTCGGCAGCGGTCCTGCGGACCTCGTCCTCTGCATAATTGCCGAGGTCTGTCCGGCCACGCGAGACCGCCGTGTCCCCAACCTGATCCCCGTCGATGGGAAGGTGTAGGATCTCCCGTCGGGGCTTAAGGTCACGATGAGGCTTCCATCACCTTGCTCCAACACCGTCCTGCGGTAGCAAGCTCGTGAGCACGGTCCCGGTGTCGTATTGGCCCGTGCTGCCTGACGCGTACGGATCACTCTCGGTCGGCAGCTCATCCATAGGGTTTGCGGACCGCCGCCAGGGTTGGCTTGTCCGCCTTGTGGTCTGCGTCCTTGATGACCGCGATGGAGCCGTCCGTCTCCAGGACGACAGCCGCTGCCTGGCTCGCGTCCATCACTCCGTTGGAGCGCAAAGCGGTCATCACCTCGTCCCGTGTGATGCGCTGCGCCCGCATCGCACCATCAAGGAACTGTCCTTCATGCATGATCAGGGTAGGCTCGCTCTTCACCAGGTTCCGAAAGCCGGGCGAACGGACGGAGAGCCAGGTAATCACGAATTGCAGGAAGACCAGGAGCGCCATCGCCAGCACGCCTTCCGCAAGGGCGACGGACTTGCTCAGCAGCACGGTGGCCAGGGTGGAGCCGAGCGCCACCGTGACCACGAGGTCGAAGGCGTTCAGCTTGGTGAGCGTGCGCTTGCCAGAGATCCTCAGGATCGCCACGAGGGCGACATAGGCCAGCGTGCCGACAAGAAGGACGCGACCCAGCCCGGTCCATGAGTCAAACAACATGGATGATCCCCTCCGTCAGATGCGCCGAGGTGGCGATTCTGGCCCGCTCGACCCGCAGCAGAACTGCACTGCGGTCACAAGGGGCAAGCCGCGTCGCCTCGGCGGTCTCGGCCAACCTGCCGAGATGCCGGGCCACCGCCTCCCGCGCGTCCCCAGGGTGGAGAACAGACGCAAGCTGCCCCAAGACGTCCGCCATCCGGATCAGGACAGCCGGGATCTCCTGTCCCGCCTGCCGGATCGGATCGAACGCCGCATCAGCCAGGCCCTGCGCGTCCGAGCGCTGGGCGATAACCCGTACTACCCCCTCCTTGTCGCGCAGGGCCGTCGGCAGAAGGGAGCGCTGGAAGATCTCCTCCAACGCTGCGCCAAGGCGGTCCAGCACGGCAATGGCCGTGTATGGATCGTTGATGCCGGGCGACAACGCCCGCAGGGCGATTTCGACGAGCTGGCGCAGGCCGAACTCCAAGTCCTGCGCCGGACTGCGTTCCTCGCCCACCACGAAAGCCTGCCTGATCGCTTCGACAACACCGTCGTCCGGCGACCGTGTTGCATGGACAACGACGTGCTCCCCGCCTTTCAGCACGAAGTGGCCGGCCCGCACCTCCACCTGGAGGAGGGCGTCTTCCCGGCAGGCCAGGGAAACCAGCCTGTCGTAGTCGATCACCTGAATGTAGCCACTTCGGCCCAACGACACGGTGCCGACGGCTGGCGGAGTGTCCTTCGGTACGGCGTCTTCGCTCTCGCCCGGCTCAGCGAGCACGCCGCGGACATCGTTGTGCAGGTCGTGCGCCACCCGCGCCACGATGCTGTCGGCCACGATGGCACGGGCAACCTTGTGGACGTAGAACAGCAGGGCGAACAGGCACACGACCGTGAGAGCACTGCCGACAGTCACGGCAGCATGCGGCACACCCTCGGGGCCGAGGGTCTCGTCAAGGCTGCGCAGGACCACCAGTACGTACAGAATGGTCCCGAGGAACAGTCCGAGCACGATCTGGATCTGCCGGTCGCCCATGAAGATCGGGATCAGACGCGGCCCGAGCTGGTTGGCGGCCAGTGTCAGGATGACGAAGGTGACAGAGACCACGAGGGATGTCATCGTCATCAGTCCGGAGAGCAGGCTCGACAGCAGATCGCGGGCGCTGCTGGCGTCGCCGCCATAGAGCCACCAGAGCTCGCCGTCGTCCCAGTCCGCAAGGAACGAGGCGCCGAACGCGAGAACCCAGTAGGCCAGCGCCAGTGCCAGGATGCTGAGGATCAGGGGAACGATCCAGAGCTGCCCGCGCAGGAGAATGACGACGTTTCGGATGCGCTCCATGTAGCGTTAACCGCGACCGTAGAGCCGGGATCCATTGCGGAAGCACCAGTGCACCCGTTGAGCAGTGAACTCGACAAAGCGGGAGAGAGTGTCGGGGCAGGTGTGACAGACCGAATGGCGGCTTTTGGCATTCCTGAGACGTAAGCTCGAAGTCAGCGATCCTCATTGAACCGGACGTTCCGAGGGCGCAGGGAAACTCGGCTCCTGACCCATTGCGGTCCTTCGAGGTGATCCCTAGCCCAGCGGCGAAGTCGACTGCCGTGTTCAACAATCCAGGAGCAACTCTGCTGCTGGCGCAGCTTGGGCGTTAACCCTCCAGAAGGGGATGCGAAAGCCGAACGGCTCGGGAGGATATGGATGGCCCCTAACTGGCTCCGACGCCCTTCACTGGATGCTCCTGCCTCCCTCGCGCAGGTGGCGGAGATCATCGATGCCGTGTCCCGCCACGTGCAGGACCAAATGCAGGCCTTCGCCGAACAGCCCGGCTCACCGCTGCCAGCCTACAGCAGCATGACGGATCTCCTAATCGGGTCATACGTCTGGGGGCTTCTGGAGAGTTGCATACGCAACGGCCGTGGCGGTTACCCAGCCGTGTCAGAGGACCGAGTTCGCGCCATGGAGGAGGTCTGCCCACGGGCGCTAGGACTGGGGCGGGCATGCTGGGTGCGGCGCCATCTTCCGCAATGGGAGGGACCGCCGGCCTACCATCCGGCGTTCCGGCGCGAGCTCATGCGGATGGAACGTCGCGGCGCGCACGACGGCGTCTACCTCGCGGCCGACGACCCGATCTGTTTCGCCAAGGTCGGCAGCCGGCTGGCGTTCATGATGCAGTTGCTCGCGGTGCCGTCCAGGCTCGAGCGGACAATCGGTTAGGGGGAGGTCGGCTCCGGAGATGCACCCAGCCTCCGGCCCCGCCTTCATCTGGCGGATTCCCATGCAAGCCGCAGAGCGTGACGTCCTCATCGAGGCGATAGTCTCGCGGGCGCACCCGACTGACAGGGCATCGGCGCACTGGTGCAGCCATGCCAGGGAGGAATGTGATTTTGTGTTTTGCGCGTCAGTCCGAGCAGGGGACTCCCCAGTGTAAGCGCGCGGATTTGTATAAATTGTTCGTCGAGATCAGGCTGATCTGAGTGTTGACACAGGCTCGACCCGAAGCCGACGTTTCGGCAGTGGCACCGTCAAATTAACCCGAAGGTGACGGGATCGGGGCATACGTGAGGGATGACACCGCTCCGCCGTTCCCGCTATGCTCGCCACCGCTTCCCGCCTGAAGTGATCAGCTACGCCGTCTGGCTGTACTTCCGGTTTCCACTGAGCCTGCGCATGGTCGAGGAAATGCTCGCAGCCCGCGGCATCCTGKTCAGTCATGAGACGGTGCGGCAGTGGGCGCTGAAGTTCGGTCAGAGCTTTGCYRRCMAGATCCGCCGCCGTCTGCCCGCACCGGGAGACAAATGGCACCTCGACGAGGTTGTGATCAGCATCGCGGGCCGAAAGCATTGGCTCTGGCGCGCCGTCGATCAGCACGGGGCCGTACTCGACATTCTGGTCCAGAGTCGTCGCAATGCCAAAGCGGCGGAGCGCCTGCTGCGCAAGCTGCTCAAGAAGCATGGCAAGGCACCGCGCGTGATGATCACCGATCAACTGGCCAGCTATGCCGCTGCGCAAAGGGTCGTGATGCCTGGTGTTGAGCATCGGCAGCACAAGGGCTTGAACAACCGCGCCGAGAACTCTCATCAGCCGACTCGACGGCGTGAGCGCATCATGAAGCGGTTCAAGTCAGCCGGGCAGGCCCAGCGCTTTCTCTCTGTTCACGATCAGGTTGGAAACCTCTTCCGTCGTCCCGCTAACACCAACGCCGCCGCTCATCGCCAGTCCCGGGCCCATGCCTTTAAGATCTGGGCCGAGGTGACGGGCCTCGCGGCCGGCTTCTGATGCGCCCATGGCGTGCGGGACATTGCGACCTTAGCTCGTTAACTTGACGATGCCGAGAAGAGTGCTCATGAATTGCCTCGTGTATCAGACGGGATAGTTTTGATCGCTAACGACAGATAGGTGATATTCAAGGGTCCATATTGACGTAGATCAAAGGGAGTGTCCGAATTTACATTCATTGTTTATTCGTGGAACTTGGTCCAGACGATCCTTTGCACTCGCCGACCGCCAGTATGAATAGTGGCGTGGCCGTGCCGATAGATTACCCTCGATGGAGGAGTGCGGTCTAAACAGGCAGGGCGGGATCCAGGCCATATGCCATGCCAATGGGCCGAGCCTATTGGCATGAGCACCACAATTAAGTCGTTGAGAGTGGAAGAATGAAGATCCATTTGGTGAATGGTGAAATCATCGTCGACTATGGATGAGGTCGATCGATGGCTGAAAACACCGCACAGCAAGATCCGGAGGGACGGCCGCCTCTCCCAATCGGTGGCTGAGCGACAAAGTCTGAAGTGCTGATCGGGAGAGCAGTGTGACACGTCTTCACTTGCATCCGGAAAGCCATCTCGTCTCGCGTATCGGGTGGATGCGGGCGGCCGTTCTCGGCGCCAATGACGGGATCGTTTCGACGGCCAGCCTGATCGTCGGGGTGGCCGCCGCGTCCGCGGCCACTTCCGATGTCCTTATCGCCGGCGTTGCCGGTCTGGTCGCTGGGGCCATGTCCATGGCGGCCGGCGAATACGTCTCGGTCAGTTCCCAATCCGACACAGAGCAGGCCGATCTCGGGCGCGAGCGCGCGGAGCTTGCGACCCAGCCTGAGTTCGAACGAGAGGAACTCGCCCGGATTGCTGGCGGAGGCCAAGGTTCCGTACGACCTCGTTCTGGAGATGGACGAGATCAACGAGGACTTCCCCGCGACGGATGTGGTGATCGTGATCGGCTCGAACGACATCGTCAACCCGGCCGCGCAGGAGGACCCGAACAGCCCGATCGCCGGGATGCCGGTGCTGGAGGTGTGGAAGGCCAAGCAGGTATTCGTGTCCAAGCGCGGTCAGGGGACCGGCTACTCCGGGATTGAGAACCCACTGTTCTACAAGGACAACACCCGCATGTTCTACGGTGATGCCAAAGCCAGCATCGATCAGCTCGTGCAGTCCATCTGAAACGTTCCTTCGTGGATGGCGCCACCGATCGTCCACGAAGGTCTTCTGCTGGCACGAGGCGGACCTTAGCCGTACTCCCGCAATGGGGCTGTGAGGCGACCGTCACGTGACCTCGGTTGAAGGCTCAGATTGACCCATTTCGGTCCTTCAACCTTCCGCATTGCCGTCGAACGGCCCACACGATGACGCGTCAGGCATCAAACTGGCCCTCGCTTTCTCAGGCCGCCAGCGCCCTGCCGCCAGGGCGACACCCAGCGCGCCACGCTGTTGGAGTCTGGCCCGACCAGCGCCGGAAGGCGCGGGTGAAGGCGCTGGCCTCCGGGTAGCCTAGGGCCGCCGCGATCTGTCCGAGGGGGATCCGGGTGTCGCTCAGCAACTGGCAGGCAGCCGCGAACCGGACCTCGTTCGTCAGGGCCCGAAAGCCGGCGCCTTCGCGGCTCAGACGCCGGCTCAGCGTGCGCCGGTGCATCGCCAGCGACTCGGCGAACCGATCTGCCGAACAGGGGGTGCTCGCCAGTCGGGTCCGCAGCATCCGCCGGATGTCATCCGCCAACTCCCACGATGGGGCACTCGTCAGGGGGGCGAGGTGCTCCTCCAGAATGGCTCGCAGCAGGGGATCGGCCCCGGTAATCCGCAGTTCCAAGTCACGGACCGGGAACACGATACAGGCGGCCTCCTGGTCGAACCGCACCGGCGCCCGGAAGTGGCGGCGGTACAGCTCCCGATCCGCGGGAGCGGCCCGCGGCAGAAGCACCTCGGTGGGGGTCCAGCCGGATCCGCACAGGGCACGGATGGTATTGACCATGCAGGCGATCACCCCGTCCGCAATCTGGTCCGCACCCTGAAGGCTTGGTTCATAGATCAGGTAGCTGAATTCGGCCGCATTATCCTCGACAGTCAGCGATGGCATCGCGCCCCGGCTCTGGGTGCCCAAGTACGAGACCAGGGCACGCAGGGCGTCGCCCATTGTCTCCGCATGCCGCATCAGGCGTCCCACCAGCCCGAGAGAATCGGTTGTGGCCCGCTGGCCGACCAGCAGCCCGAAATGCGGGCAGCGCGTGCGCGCGACGCAGCACACCAACAAGCGGCCGAGGGTGGAATAGGGGAGGTGGTTGTTCTCGTCGGCGAAGAGAGCCGGGTCGAGGCCGCTCTCGCGGATCACCTCGTCTGGATCGGCCCCGAACTCGCGCAGGAGCGGCACGATCTCCTTGGTCACCCCGACCCGGATGACCTCGGTCGACGGCGTTCGGGGCGGAGGCTTCGGGCTGAACCCTGCTCCGTCGAGATGGATAAGGTCTGCTCGGGCCATGGCTGCGCTCCTTGCGTATCAGTATGGTCGAGCACAGCGCCGCATGTGCCAAGCTGCGCCATGTCGGTAGGCCATCCACTCGCGTCCGAGTTTTTGTAAAGATCGGCCCCATCCGGAAAGCTGCGGACGGGACCGAGTTTACAAAGGCTGCAAGGGGTGCGGGGTGTGCCTCTGCGAAACGGATTCTGGCAGATCCACGGGAAGAAGGAACTCGTGCGAATACGAGGCTTGGACGGTTTGGCCCTGCTCATTGCAAGGCAGGGAACAGGTCGGCGCTCAGGCAGCGGCGCGCCACAGGCGGATTAGGTCCGGCAGGCCCTTGTCCTCGGTCTTCACCGTCAAAGGCAGGCACATCCCGGCAGAGGTTGCGTCCGACCGGCTCGACACTTTTGGCGATCAGGATGCGCTGCTTCTTGAATATGCCCGGCTCCGGAGGAGTGGAATGAAAATTCCCGGTCGAACGGCTGTCGGGGCGCCAGTCGAACAAAGCGGCACAAGGGGGCAGATGGTACAGCGGTTATTCTGCTACCTGCGGGCTCAGGCTGCGAAAGACTGGCGATGCTGTTGTACCCGCAGCCTATTCACGAGGTCCACGTAAGGCTGGCGCTTCTCGCGATGCGCGGCATTGAGCTTTTCCTTGATGTCGCTCTTCAGCTCCTCGTCACGAATGCTCATTTCAACGCTGTTCAACTCGACTTCATGCAGAAAATCGATATCGCCCAGCGTATGGAGAACCTCTCGCATCATGGCATCAAGGCTTGACGAGTACATGCGATAAGGCTGACGAGGCTTGCTGGACATGGTCTTTGCTCACGTGTCGTGTTGATCTTCAACGCTGTGGCAGGATTAACAACGGTCGGATGTGACGACTACCTCGGAGCACTACGAGGTATGGTAGGCGCTATCCCGGATGCGACCCTCGGGAAGCCGCCAGCGTCCCTAAAGATGCATACCCGACCGGCTGTTGACGACGATCATGAAAATCCGGGCGTGGCAGACCCAAGACATGAGCGGTTGGCTCGCTTCAGTACTCGAGAGCCGACGTTCGTCGAGTGGCCAGAACGTGAAGGTTTGCCCTTAACCCGGCATTCCGACGGGCAATCCCGGTGTGTTTCGGCGTGCAATGTTCGTTGCCGATAGGATCGGCACACGATTGCAAGGACAATCTGGAGAGTTCTTGGCGGCTGTGGATGGTGGCACACCTGCTGATAGACCCGATCCGCTTTCTGACGCGAGGACTTCTACCGCCTGCGCCTCCACACTTCGAGCCGAGTGGAGCGCCGCACCATCAGAGGCCGCTACCTATCTATATACCGGATCAAACTGCCTGCTGACGTTAGGGGCCGGGCTCGGCTGGATGATCACGCAAGGTCCGAGGGATTCGATCGCGCAACCTGATGAGGGTCTCGGCGCGTTTCGAGGTGATCGCTCGGCGGTGCCGTTTCCCCTCCCGGCTCTGAGCGGAATACCATACCCTAACCTGGAGCCTCGTATTCGTACGAGTTTCTTCTTTCCATGCCGTGCCGTATCAAAATTTCAACAAGCATTCAGTTAAGTATCTCGTTCAGAATGATCAGGGATTCGCGAAGAATAGCGGCCGATGTACAACGGGAATGATGATAGTCAGTCCAATTGAATACATGAGACAATTCGAGATTATCGCTGCCTCACATGAAATATGCACAATATATCTGCGTTCCGATTGCTCTGTTGGCAGTATATGGCCGTTCCTTCCTAGCTCAATCAGACAAGCAGCAAGCTAGCTTCAGGGTGTGAGATGACGACTGATCAGGCCGGACGATCAATCGAACGAATGTGCGCTGAAATCGCTCGCTTGCAGGTCATAAACCAGTGCGAGGCTGACCTCGCCTGGGCCCTCGCCCACATGTTCGACGTGCCCGAAGGCCCCGCGTGTCAGCGCAGGATGCGCGCAAGTCCGAACGAGCACGGGTACCAAGTGCCTTCATCCTACAGACGGTTTCGGAGTACTCGAGATCGGGCTCGTGCCGCGGCCGTGTTGCATGGATCTGCCGGAGCACGCATCCATTCGCGTCCTGCCTGAGTTTAGGCGGTGCGGACGGACTTCGGGTGCCCAACAGTGCGGTTCAGGGCAGCAATGGCGAGGTCGACCCCAGTCGCCAGGAGAGGCTCACGCACGCCGCTGTGTTCTCTGTATTATTCTGAAAAGGTCAACCCCGTCCGAGAACTTCCGAACGGGGCTGAGTTTACAGAGGCTCGGCAAGGGAGTGCGGGGATGGGCCTCTGCAAACTGAATATCGGCCGTTCTGACAAAAGAAAAACCCCGTACGAATACGAGCTTTCGAGCAGTCGTGTGGGATTTCACGGGCCCCAAAGGAAGACCCTAATTCCATCCAAGAGCAAGTTCAGGGACCTCGTCTTTGGATCGGCCCTTGGCGGAGACCATGGTGGCTCTCAGGTCGAGGCAGCAAGCCAGAGGCGGACGAGGTCCGGCAGGCCCTTGGCGCCGGTCTTCTCCAGGATGTGCGCCCGGTGGAACTCGACCGTGCGATGGCTCACTCCGAGCTTCTGGGCGACCTCCTTGTTCGACTCGCCCGCGACTAACCGCTCAAGCACCTCGCGCTCACGCGAGGTAAGCATCGCCAGCGAACGGCCAGCCGCCTTGATGTCCTCTCCCTTTGAGGAAGGGTGGGCCTGCTGTCTCAGTCCGCCTTCGATCGCTGCAAGGAGCGCTTCGGCTTCGAAGGGCTTCTCCAGGAAGTCCACCGCGCCCGCCTTCATGGCTGCAACCGCCAGAGGGATGTCGCCATGTCCGGTGATCAGGATCAGCGGAAGCCCGTCTCCTTCCGCCCGCAGCTTCTTGAGCAGTGCAAGGCCATCCATTCCCGGCATTCGGATGTCGCTCACCACGCAGCCCGGCTCAAGGGCGCCGCGGCCCAGCAACTCCTCGGCCGACGCATAGGCGCGGGCCTCGTATCCGGCATCCTCCAGAAGCGCCACCAGCGAGTCCCGCATGGCCTCGTCGTCATCCACCACATGAATGGTGCGCCCGCTCGTCATTGATCGCCTCCCTTTGTGCGGCTGGCACGGTAAACCGGAACATGGCACCCCCGCCCGGACGGGGCTCGGCCCGAAGGTCGCCGCCGTGGGCCTCGACGATCGTCCGGCAGATCGAGAGCCCGATCCCTAAGCCTGTAGGCTTCGAGCTCGTGAACGGCCTGAACAGGACCTCCGGGTCCGGAGGCGGCAGCCCCGGCCCGGAATCGGCCACCGAGATCTCCACCTCCGCCTCGCCGACGGCCTTCGTGGTCACGACGAGTTCCCGGGCCGCTCGTCCGTCCATCGCCTCGAGCGCGTTGCGCACGAGGTTGAACACCACCTGCTGGATCTGGACACTGTCCGCCAGGATCGCGGGATCGGACGGATCGAAGTCGAGCCGCATGCGCAGCTCCGGATCCCGCTTGCCCACGAGGGCGAGCGCCACGGCATCCTCAACCAGGTGGCGGGCATTGACCACGCGCTTGTCGGTCTCGCCGCGGGTCACGAAGTCGCGCAGCCGCCGCAGGATCGCGCCGGCCCGCACCGTCTGTTCGGCAGCCTTCTCCAGCCGTGCCAGGGCACGCTCCGGCCCATCAGTGGTGCCTGCGCGCAGGGTCATGCGCGCGGCATTCACGAAGTTCGCCGCCGCGCCGAGCGGCTGGTTCAGCTCGTGCGCCAGGGCCGCCGCCATCTGCCCCATGGCGCTGAGGCGGGAGGCATGCAGCACCTGCGCCTGTAACTCGCGCAGGCGCTCGTGGGCCTCCCGGGATTCCGTGATGTCGACGTTCGCACCAAGGAGGCGGACCAGTCGGCCGTCGGCGTCAAAGAGAGGCAAGCCTCGGTCGACGACCCACCGCACCGAGCCGTCGGGTCGCACGATGCGGTACTCGTTCTCCAGTTGCCCGGACGCCATAGTGGCGGCTCTTATCCGCTGAGCGCGGTCTCGATCGTCCGGGTGGACCTGCGCCAGCCAGTCTTCAGGGCTCTGGTGGCCTGGTCCCTTCGGATCCAGGCCATAAAGCCGGCAATACGCTTCGGAACAGGTGGCGACGCCGCGCACGGCATCCCAGTCCCAGGCACCGACGCCGCCCGCCTCCTGCGCCAGGCGCAGGCGCTCCTCGCTCTCGCGCAAGGCTTCCGCCGCAACGCGCCGTGTGGCCTCGACCTGAAGAGCCTCCCGCGCCTCGGCCGCCTCGCGCGACCGGCGGTAGGTAGAGCCAACCAGCAGGATCAGGCCCAGGATGGCCGGCACGCCAAACCCCAGTTGCACGGCGACTGTCTTGCGCCACTGCGCCACGATCACGGTGCGGGCGCGCGCGGCGGAGGCGTAGACCGGCCAGTTCTCGACCCGCCGGAACGCCGCGACCCGTTCCATGCCGTCCACCGTGGAGCGGCCGTGCACCACCGCGCGCTCCAAGCGCTCCGCCATGACCGGCAGCATGGGGCTGCCGGCCGACAGGGGCGGGGGCGGGCGGTCGAAGCCGGTGCTGCGCGCGAGGAGCTCGCCGTCGGTGCGGACCAGGGCGACCGTATCCTCCGCGTGGCCGGAGACCCGGCGCAGCCCTGCCGCCAGTTCGTTCGGGCGCAAGGAGGCCAGCACGACGCCGTGGAACGGGGCGGCAGGATTCTGCCCTGGCGCGGATGGCGCGTCTGCGTCCGTGGCCTGACCGCGGCGCTCGGCGATGCTGAAGAAGAGCTGCCCGTCAAAGCGGCCAACGTGGATCTTGCTGACATACAGGTTGGGCGTTGCCTGGTTGCGCAGCGCCTGGAAAAAGTCGCGGTCGCGAAGATCCGCATCGCGTGGCACCGGGAACACGTTGGCGCTGACGAGAGGACGGCCGTCGGCATCGATGGCGTAGAGAGTGAGGAGCCATGGCCGCTCCGCCGCCATACGCTGCAACACCGCATGCAGCTCGCCTTCTCGCGCGCGGATCTCGTCGTCGGTCATGCCGCGCAGGAGATCGTCGACCCGGTCGGCCAGCAGCAGGTGGGCATCCAACAGGTGGGCCGCGTACTCGGCCGCGGCATCGGCGGTGCGGGCGAGCTCAGCTTCCGCCTGCCGCCACGCCTGACCCCAGGCGAGCCAGGCTCCGACGATCAGGATGCTGAGCGGCACCAGGACGGCCGCGACAAGCGGGGCCAGGACAGTGGGCGAGCGTGGACCCGGCTCGGCATGGATCCTGCGCCCGAGCCGTCCCGTTCGGAGACTGATCAGTTTGCCCACTGAGCCATCACCCACCTTTCCCCTGCCAAGTGATACCTCCTACCATACTGCTCCATCGTTGATCGGGACACCCTGGTAGTAGCGCGAGCTCGTAGTCTCCCGAGGTTCGGATCGGTTCGCGATCCCGTACGTTCCAGCCAACACCCGGCTCCGGCTGACCTTGTGCTTTCAGGGCCGACTGCCAGAACCGTGACGATATCAACATCCACAGCACGGCCCTGTTCAGGAGCACGAGCGCTTTCAACGCTATCAGGATCAGTCCGCTGACCCGTCGTGGGAGGATGACATGGCAACGAGACGCGAGTTTGTTCAAGGTCTGCCGGCACTCGGCGCTGCCTTCACAGTCGGCACCCACCTTGTCCTGAACGAGAGTCCGGCCCAGGCCCAGGAAGCCGCGCCGCTCAAGGGTCACTTTCATCCCAAGGGCAAGGCGCCGTCCAATCACACGCTGGAAGTCCTGAAACAGGCTCGCACGGGGCTGCCCTTTGCGGACAGGCGCGACTTCGAGGAGCAGAAGCGCGGGCTCATAGCGCCGATGAAGGACATGAAGATCATGGCCGATGGCGGCCATGTGGCCTGGGACATGGCGCAGTTCCAGTTCCTCGACAAACAAGACGAGTTCGATAGCATCCACCCGTCGCTGGTGCGCATCTCCCAGCTTAACAACAACTACGGGCTCTATGAGGTCATCCCCGGCATCTACCAGGTCCGCGGCTTCGATCTCTCGGACCTGACATTCGTGCGTGGCAAAACCGGCTGGATCGTCTTCGACCCGCTGGTGAGCGCCGAGACGGCCCGTGCCGCCTGGACGCTGTTCCAGGAGCATGTCGGCGAGGGACTGCCGATCTCCGCCATGATCTACTCGCACACCCATGGCGACCATTGGGGCGGCGTGCGCGGCCTTCTGAAGGAAGAGGATGTCCGCTCCGGCAAGGTGCCTGTCATCGCTCCCGTGGACTTCATGGCCCATACGGTTGCCGAGAACGTCTATGCCGGCAACGCCATGAACCGGCGGCTGTTCTACCAGTATGGGCTGCTTCTTCCGGTTGCCCCGCACGGCTTTGTGAGCCAGGGCCTCGGTCCACGGGTGTCGGCCGGGACTACCGGGCTGATCGCGCCGACGCGGTTCGTCGAGCAGCCGATTGAGGAGTTTGAAGTCGACGGCGTGCGGATGATCTTCCAGAACACGCCGAACACCGAGGCGCCGCGGGAGATGAACACCTACATCCCCGACATGAAGGCGCTCTGGATGGCTGAGAACGTCATCGCCTCTTTGCACAACATCTACACGCTGCGGGGCGCTCCCGTGCGCGACCCGCTGAACTGGTCCAAGTACATCGCAAAAGCTCTTTACCGCTTCGGCCAGGACGCCGAGGTGATGTTCGCCTCGCATCATTGGCCGCGGTGGGGCAATGACCGCATCCAGGACGTGCTGCGGGGCCAGCGGGACCTCTACGCGAACATGAACAACCAGGTTCTGCACCTTGCCAACCAGGGCGTCACGATCAACCAGATCCACAACGTCTATGAAGTTCCGAAGGGCCTGCAACAGAAATGGGACTGCCGGGGCTATCACGGCAGCCCGCAACATAACGCCCGTGGCGTGATCCAGCGCTATCTCGGCTTCTGGGACTGCAACCCGGCAACGCTCATCCCGCTCTCGCCGGAGGATTCCGCTCCGCTCTATGTGGAGATGATGGGAGGTGCGGAGAGGATCATGGCGCGGGGCCGCCAACTCCACGACGAGGGCCAGTACCTGCTGGCTCAGGAGATTGTCAACAAGCTCGTCCAGGCCGAGCCACAGAACCAAGCCGCGAAGGACCTGCTCGCCGACATCTTCGAGCAGATCGGCTACCAGCAGGAGAACCCAGGGTTGCGCAACAGCTTCCTGTCCGGCGCCTACGAGCTGCGTACCGGCATCCCGCAAGGCGAGGCGGTCAGTTCCAGCAGCCCGGATGTGGTGCGGGCCATGACGACGGAGCTGTTCCTGAACTTCCTCGCCATTCGCATGGACAGCCGCAAGGCCGAGGGCATGAGGTTCACGATCAACTTGATTACGCCCGACAATGGCGAGAAGTTCATCGTCGAGCTGGAGAACGCCACGCTCACCAACATCGCGGGCTTCCAAGCAAAGGACCCCGACCTCGCCCTGACGATCAATCGCTCCGACCTGGAGCAGACCATGATGGGCAAAAAGACGCTGGAGGCCCAGATTGCCGACGGCGCGGCAAAGATTCAAGGCGATGCCTCAGTGCTGGCGAAGCTCGCCTCGACCATGGTCGACTTTGATCCGCGGTTCGAGGTGATGCCCGGCACGCACGAGAAACGGTTGGTCGTGTACCACGCGGCAGCCTACCAAGCCATTCCGGAGAAGATCATCGCGGAGTAGGACGTGACAGCGACGGCGGAAGTGTGCATGCCGCTCCGCATTGATGTGGCTGATGGTTGGTCGAGGATCGCAGCCAACGGACTGGTCTGTCGCTGGCTACCCACACATCCTTATGCCCTCAAAGCGGGATCATCCCTTCCACGTGACCTCTCCGAGTTTGAGACACAACCGTCCAGACCAGATCACCGTACAGGAAGAACGGATCGCGGCGGGGTTCGACAGTGTCCGTGAGCGCCACCAGCGTGTCGCTCTTCTCGACGATATCGATGAAAAGGCGACAAGGAGCTCGGATCTCGACTGCGGACAGGCGTCCCTGACCTACCGCGGGTACTGCCCCAACGCGGAGACGCTGCGGGAACTGCGTGGCGAGCGGCCTGTTAATATCAGCCTCTCCTGAGTATGACCCGGCCGATGAGATCCTCGCGGCGGCTTGAGCATCAGTCCTGCGCCACGAGCCTGTCGTCCCGGCCGGGCTTGTGATCGGCTCGGCGTCCCCGGCCCCGCGTAGCCGAGACGAATGGGCCGATCACGAGCCTACCTGACGCGCGTTGGGGCCGGGTGTGGGAGCAGCGAGGGGCTGGCCAGCAGCAACAGCAAGACAGCAAGCGGGACGCAAGCCACGTAGCCCAGGTAGTGGAATCCGAGAGCTCCGATCACGCCGCCCGTGAAGAACGATCCCAACAGCCCCGCCAGCAGGCGGAGCTTGGCCCGATCGGCCATGACGACAGGAGCCGCACCATGCGATCGGTCCCGGTTCCAGTAGATGAGCTTTCCAAGCTCGATGCCAAGATCGGTGACCATGCCGGTCACATGGGTCGTCCGAATGCGCGCGCCGGAGATCTTGGTCACGGTGGCATTCTGGAGCCCCATGATGAAGCACAGCAGAGGTGCCCCGACGAGGACGAGCCCGGGTCCGTCGCGAAGCAGCCCGCCCACCAGTCCGAAGCCCAGCAGAAGTGCGGCCTCGAGGAGCAGCGGCAAGGCATATCGGCTTCCGTGGCCTGAGCGCCTGCCCCAGTTGATCAGCATGGCCGAGCAGGCGGCGCCTGCCATGAAAGCCAGGAGGGCGCCGAGGCCGACCAGCACCAGGCCGACCGACCCTAGCGCGAGATGATCGGCCATGGAGGAGAAGATCCCGGACACGTGCGATGTGTATTGGCCGATGGCCAGGAACCCGCCCGCATTGGTGGCGCCCGCCACGAAGGTGAGAACCACGCCGAGCTGCGTGTCGGCGGCTCCGGTCCGTTCAGCAGAGACGATCCGGCGGGTGAGACCGATGTAGTGGACCGCCACGCTGCTTTGCCGCCCGGATGATCGGTGCGCCGTCATGCCCTCATTGATCCTCCGCCGACGGTTCCCACCGCGGGTGTCATGTCATCATACTTTCTTACAGGTCTCCGAACCCGACCCGTTTGATCTTTCTCAATTCGACCGTTTGTCGGCCCAGTATGATGGCACTCAAGTCCCACGCCTAAGAACAACTCAGGGACGGAGAGGGGCGACTGGGAAAGTCGAGCTCATGAATATTGCAGCACCTGTTGCGACGCTGCCTGTCTACGACGTGCCGACCGAGTGGACGCATCGCGCCTATCTGGACGATGCGGGCTACCGGGCGAAGTACGAGGCTTCGATCAGGAACCCGGAGCGGTTCTGGGCCGAGGAAGCCAAGCGCATCCATTGGTTTAACGCGCCGACCCGGATCAAGAACACCCATTTCGGCCCCGACAACGTCGCGATCCGCTGGTTCGAGGACGGCGTCACCAACGCCGCCTATAACTGCGTCGACCGGCATCTCCACACCCGCGGCGATCAGGTGGCGATCATCTGGGAGGGCGACGACCCGTCCGAATCCAAGACGATCACCTACCGCGAGCTGCACGCGGAGGTCTGCCGCATGGCCAACATCATGCGCAATCGCGGCGTCGAGAAGGGCGACCGCGTCACGATCTACATGCCGATGATCCCGGAAGCGGCCTATGCCATGCTCGCCTGCGCGCGGTTAGGGGCCATCCATTCCGTGGTGTTCGGCGGCTTCTCGCCGGATTCGCTGGCAAGCCGCATCCAGGACGCCAAGTCCGCCTTCATCATCACAGCGGATGAAGGCCTCCGCGGCGGCCGCAAGGTTCCCTTGAAAGTGAACGTGGACGCGGCGCTCGACTGCGTCGGTCCCGGCGTCGTCGATCACGTGCTCGTGGTGCGCCGCACCGGCTCCGCCGTCGACATGCTGCCGGGCCGCGACGTCTATTACGACGAGGCGGCGGCGATGGTCTCCGACGATTGCCCCTATGAGGAGATGAACGCGGAGGACCCGCTGTTCATCCTCTACACATCAGGCTCCACCGGAACGCCGAAGGGCGTGCTGCACACCACCGGCGGATACCTTCTCTATGCGGCGATGACGCATCAATACGTATTCGACTACCACGACGGCGACATCTACTGGTGCACCGCCGATGTGGGCTGGGTGACGGGCCATTCCTACATTCTCTACGGACCGCTCGCGAACGGCGCGACCACGCTGATGTTCGAGGGTGTGCCCACCTATCCGTCGATCTCCCGCTTCTGGGAGGTGATCGACAAGCACAGCGTGAACATCTTCTACACCGCGCCGACCGCGATCCGCTCGCTCATGCAGGCGGGCGAGGAGCCGGTGAAGAAGACCTCGCGCAAGTCCCTGCGCCTTCTCGGCTCCGTGGGCGAGCCGATCAATCCGGAAGCCTGGGAATGGTATCATCGCGTCGTCGGCGACAATCGTTGCCCCATCGTGGATACCTGGTGGCAGACGGAGACCGGCGGCATCCTCATCACGCCGCTGCCGGGCGCGACGAAGCTCAAGCCCGGCTCGGCCACGCACCCCTTCTTCGGCGTGAAGCCCGAGGTCGTGGATTCGGACGGCAAGGTGCTGGAGGGCGCGGCGGAAGGCAATCTCGTGATCGCCGATTCCTGGCCGGGCCAGATGCGCACGGTCTATGGCGACCACGAGCGCTTCGTGCAGACCTACTTCTCGACCTATCCCGGCAAATACTTCACCGGCGACGGCTGTAGGCGCGATGCGGACGGCTATTACTGGATCACCGGCCGCGTCGACGACGTGATCAACGTTTCCGGCCACCGCATGGGCACGGCAGAGGTGGAATCCGCACTCGTCGCCCATCCGAAAGTGTCGGAAGCCGCCGTCGTGGGCTATCCGCACGACATCAAAGGCCAGGGCATCTACGCCTATGTCACCCTGATGGCGGGCGAGGAACCGACGGAGGAGTTGCGCAAGGAGCTGGTGGCCTGGGTGCGCAAGGAAATCGGCCCCATCGCGTCGCCGGACCTGATCCAGTTCGCGCCGAGCCTGCCGAAGACCCGCTCCGGCAAGATCATGCGCCGCATCCTGCGCAAGATCGCCGAGGACGAGTTCGGCTCGCTCGGCGACACCTCGACCCTCGCCGACCCCACCGTCGTCGACGACCTGATCACCAACAGACAGAACAGAACCCATTGAGCGCTTTTGGAGGGCTCTCGCCATGACCTCGCAAGACTACAACCAAGTCCTTCGCAGCCCGCAGTTTCAGGAGCTCGTCCGCCAGCGGACGAAGTTTGCCTGGACCCTCTCCATCGTGATGCTCGTCATCTACTTCGGCTTCATCCTCCTCGTGGCCTTCGCCAAGCCTCTGCTCGCCACCAAGATCGGCGACGGCGTCACCTCGCTGGGGATCATCCTCGGACTGGGCGTCATCCTCTCCGCGTTCGTTCTGACTGGCATCTACGTCCAGCGTGCGAACAGCCGCTTCGACGAGATGACCCGTCACCTCACCAGGGAGATCATGTAATGTCCCGGCTGCTCATCCTTGCCATCGCAACCCTGGTCGCACTGGGCACAGGCTTGTCAGAGGTCCTTGCGGCAGGGCCAGATCTCGGTACCGTGCAGAGACAGCCCCTGAACTGGACGGCCATCATCATGTTTCTGGTCTTCGTGCTCGGCACGCTCGGGATCACCTACCGGGCCGCGGCCCAGACCAAGTCGGCCGCCGACTTCTATGCGGCGGGMGGTGGCATCACCGGGCTTCAGAACGGCCTAGCGATTGCCGGCGACTACATGTCGGCGGCATCTTTCCTGGGCATCTCCGGTCTCGTCTTCGCCAGCGGCTTCGACGGCCTAATCTATTCCATCGGATTTCTGGTCGGATGGCCGATCGTCCTCTTCCTGATCGCGGAGCGGCTGCGGAACCTCGGGAAGTTCACGTTCTCGGACGTGGCCTCCTTCCGCCTCGACCAGACCCAGATCCGCATTCTCTCCGCGGTCGGTACGCTCGTGGTCGTCGCCTTCTACCTGATCGCGCAGATGGTCGGCGCCGGCAAACTCATCGAGCTGCTCTTCGGACTGGATTACCTGTACGCGGTGGTCATCGTGGGCGTGCTGATGATCGTCTACGTTGCGTTCGGCGGCATGAAGGCCACGACCTGGGTCCAGATCATCAAGGCGTGCCTCCTGTTGGCGGGCGCCACCCTGATGTCCCTGATCGTCCTGTGGCGGTTTGGCTTCAGCCCCGAAGCGATGTTCGCCGAGGCGGTCAAGACGCACCCGAAGGGCGATGCCATCATGGCGCCCGGCGCTCTCGTGGCCGATCCGGTCTCGGCCATCTCGCTCGGCCTTGCGCTGATGTTCGGCACCGCCGGACTGCCCCACATCCTGATGCGGTTCTTCACCGTGTCGGATGCCCAGGCGGCCCGCAAGTCGGTCTTCTACGCCACCGGCTTTATCGCCTACTTCTACATCCTGACGTTCATCATCGGGTTCGGTGCGATCACGTTCCTGATGAACGACCCGAGCTTCTTCAAGCTCGGTGCGGGAGGAGTTTACGACAAGGTCAAGGATATCCTCGGTGGCACGAATATGGCGGCGATCCATCTCGCCAGTGCAACGGGCGGGTCGCTCTTCCTCGGCTTCATCTCGGCCGTTGCGTTTGCGACCATCCTCGCCGTGGTGGCTGGGCTCACCCTTTCGGGAGCCTCGGCCGTCAGTCACGATCTCTACGCGGAGGTCATCGCCCGCGGGCGCGTGTCGGAGCAGAAGGAGGTCAACATCTCGAAGATCTCGGCGATCTTCATCGGGATCGTGGCGATCATCCTGGGCTACATCTTCGAGAACCAGAACGTGGCCTTCATGGTGGGGCTGGCCTTCGCAGTCGCGGCGAGCTGCAACTTCCCAGTTCTCCTCATGTCCGTCCTCTGGAAGGGAACGACGACCCGGGGAGCCCTGATCGGCGGACTGCTGGGGCTGATCAGCGCGGTCGCCATGGTGGTGCTGAGCAAGGCCGTCTGGGTGCAGACCTTCGGGTTTGCACGCGAACTCTTCCCCTATGACAACCCGGCCATCTTCTCCATGCCGATCGCCTTCCTCGGAATCTGGGCGTTCTCCAAGCTCGACGCCAGCAGCCGCGCCAAGGCGGAGGTCGCATCCTTTGACGCCCAGTATATCCGATCGGAAACCGGCATTGGGGCTGCAGCCGCCCACGTTCATTGATCTCCATGATAACGGCCGCCTCCCGGGGTACCGGGAGGCGGCCACGTGTCACCTTGGCGGAACGGACCCATGCAGGGCTTTGATAGTACCAACCCGCCTTTTGATCGCCTGACCCATCCAGAGATCGAGGAACTGCGGGCCGGCCTCGATATCGGGTATTTCAGCCCGGAAGAAGTCATCATCGGTCATGGACGTCCTTCGGACTGGCTGCATGTCGTGATCAAGGGATCGGTCGAAGTGCGGGATGGGGGTACCGTTCAGGCTGTGCTCGGGCCCAAGGACAGCTTCGACTCCCGCGCTCTCGTGCACGGAGCGGCTGGCGAAGACTTTGTGGCTGCCGAAGAGACACTCTGCCATCTCATCCCTAGCCGTCTCATCCTCAACCTGATCCACCACAATCCCACCTTCGCAGCGTTTTTCTACGGGGATGTGTCCCGCAAGCTCGATGCCTTCGCACAGCAGCGGAAGACCGAGGGGGTCGAAAGCGTTCTGCGAGCACGGGTCAGTGATGCACGATATGGTGCGGCCGTCTTCATTCATGGAAACTCCACCATAGAGCAGGCCGGGCATTGCATGCAGGACAACGACATCAACGCTCTCTTTGTGCGGGATGATGAACGTATCGGTGTAGTGACTGGAATGAATTTGTCGAAGGCAGTCGTTCTGCGCCGGCTCCCACTCGAGACTCCAGTGCGGGAGGCATGTCATTTCGACGTCGTCTCAGTTGATCTTGATGATTTCATCTTTGAGGCGCTGCTTCTCATGACGAAGCATGACAAGCGGCGCCTCGCGATCCGGTCGAACAGCCACTATGTGGGGTTCCTGGAGGACATCGACATCCTCGGCCTGTTCGCAGGCAATTCACAGTTGATCCCGGGGCGGATCGAACGCGCCCGCGGCGTCGATGACTTGGCCGGTTCTGCTCAGGACATTCACGCACAGGTGGAGCGCCTCCACCGGCAGGGGCTGAAGGTCGACGTCATCGCCGAGATAACGTCCGACCTGAACCGAAGGCTGCTCACGCAGCTCTTCGGAATGACAGCACCCCCGTCAATCCGTGAGGCTGGCTGCCTGCTGTTGATGGGATCGGAAGGGCGTGGCGAGCAGACCGTCCGGACAGACCAGGACAACGCCATCCTTCTGGCCCGGGATGTTCCGGCAGCCGACCTTGCTCAATTCCGCGAGGCGTTCTCGGGAGCACTGGACCGGTTCGGGTTCCCGCCGTGTCCCGGGAATGTCATGGTCCGCAATCCGATCTGGTCCCAGTCCTTGGACGGCTTCATCCATCAACTCAGGGCCTGGACTATCCAGGGTGATACCGAGGCTGCGATGAACATCGCCATCTTCGTCGATGCGGTGGCCGTGGCGGGTCCGGCGGACATTCTCACGCGGGCAAAGGAGGCCCTATTCGAACTCATGCGCGGCGAGGCCGCTCTCCTGGCGCGGTTCGCATCGCTGATCGAGACCTTCGCGACCCCCAACCTGGGCGTTCTCAGCACCATCATGGCAACCGTCGGCGCCGGTCCGGACGAGATCGACATCAAGAAGGCCGGAACGTTTCCGATCGTGCATGGCGTGCGCACGCTCGCGATCGACAAGGGCATTCTCGCCACACCGACAGCGGCAAGGATCGAGGCGCTTGTGGAGCAAGGCTCATTGGAGCCGGCATTTGGACGGGACCTGATCAGCGCCCTCCATGCGTTCATGGAGTTTCGCCTGCGATCCCAGCTCCAGGCTCTGCACAAAGGGACAATGGAGACCGAGTCGATAGTGCGCCTGGATCAGATTACCACGGTGGAGCGCGACATCCTGCGGGATGCTCTCCGGATCGTGCGTCAGTTCCGGGAGATTATTCGCAACCGCTATCACCTCGGGTCGTTCTGAATGGAACGCTGGGTACGCAATYTCTTCTATCGCGCGACGCTGGCAGACCATGCCTATCGCTTCCTGTTCGAGCCGGGACCGGCGGACGAGGTCGTGGTTCTGGATTGCGAAACCACCGGGCTCAACCCGCGGACCAATGAGGTGATCGCCATTGCGGCCATTGTGATCCGCGGCAGCCGTATCATGACGAGCAAGGCCTACAGGGCCGTCATCCGGGCCGACAGGGCCCCGACATCCGAATCCATCAAGATCCACCGCCTCCGGGCCCATGACGTGGCACAAGGCCGGCCCATGCACCAGGTCTTGCCGGAGTTGCTCCGCTTCATCGGGGGCCGTCCCATCGTCGGCTATTACGTCGATTTCGATGTCCGCATGCTCGACAAGTATGTTCTCCGGTACATCGAGGCGAAGCTTCCAAATCGGCGCGTTGAGGTTTCGGAGATCTATTATGACCTCAAGTATGGCGGTGCCCCTCCCGGAACGGTGCTTGATCTTCGATTCCAGTCAATCCTGTCGGACCTGGGCATTCCAACTCTCGGGCAACACGACGCCTTCAACGATGCCCTGATGACAGCCATGATGTACGTACAGCTCAGGGATATGCGTAAGCGAGGCGTTCGCATCGGGCGCAAGCGGGCGGTACAGCAGGAGGTTCCTCCGGTCGGTGCTWGAAATCATCTTTCCCGGTTATGGCAGAACGCATCGCATACCGCTCAAGGCGTCCCTATGCGGTCCCCTGGCGGAAATAGCTACACGTTGCGAAAGGTCATTTTCATTCTTCACGCGATGGCGAGCGGGCTTGCGCATAGTAATCCGCTCGGTGAGGGGCAGCTCAATCACCCAACGCAGCCCTCTTGGATCGCACTCCTGCTTGGCCGCAGCCCCCAGTTCACGGGGGAGCGTCCGCTCCAGCCACGCAGTGCCGAATCCTCGTCGCTTCCGCGCCAAGCGACCAGGCACTCCGCCTTCCTTCCACTCAAAGAGGAGGTGCGGCTCCCCCCTGCCCTTATTCACCCGCCAAGAGATCCTGACATGACCCTGCGGTGTCGAAAGAGCCCCATACTTAACCGCATTCGTCGCCAGCTCATGGATCGCCAGTGCGAAGATCTCGGCGGCCTTGGATTGCAGCCGGATCGCTGGGCCGTGGATGCGATCCACCTGCTCCCCCTCCTGCGCTCTGTAGGCGTGGAGTTCCTCGGCCACGAGCATCTCAAGGTCGACCCATCCTGCGGGATCACGCGTGGCAGCCGTCTGCACCCGGGCGAGCGCGCCAATGCGCCCTTCCAGGTGCATCGCGTAGTGCTCCACTGTCTTGCTTGTGTCGGCGGTCAGGCGGACAAGGGAACGCATCACAGCAAGCGTATTATGCATGCGGTGCTGCACCTCAGCCAGCAGCAGCTTTGCCTCACTCTCCGACCGCGCCTTTTCGACACTGCTCTGTGCCATGGCGGCGCTCGCAGGGAGACCGTGAACCTCGGCAGTGTGAAGATCGCTCTCGAACAAGCGGACAGGGTGGACCATAGGAAACTCCTTATAGTGGCTGAGTCAGCGCAACTTTCCGACGCTTCTGGGGGAAGTCTCCACAAGTGCCGACATGACAGGCGCGGCAGGGGATGACCTCCGCCTCCAGATTCCACCATGTCGATCGGGACCGATCACCGTCCGTTCGCCAAGAACGATGCTAGCTGGGACGTAGCCCGCGGGCTGCTCGGACAGGTACGAGCTAGGGGAAGTACGAGGGCGTGCGCACCTGCTCCGGAATCGCGAGCGTCAGGCCGCACCTGTCGGGCTAAGTTTGGCTGAGCATCATCGGCGCTCGCACCGGAAGCGATCAACGAGGCCTCCCAGGTCAGCCTCTGAAGACCCTATTTTTCACAAGCGAGTGAGCACCAAGCCTTTCGACCGCTTCCGGGAGGCGGCGAACGCCACGGCGGGGCACGGGCTGGCTGATCATCGTCGACGACATGAACCAGGATGAGCCGGGCGGACGCCCGCCGGTCGAGGGAAGTGGCGTGGCGCAACACGCGATCGGGTCGCATCGAGATGTCGGTTGCCTGATAAAACAACCATCGGCCGCTACAGATTGCTGATCGGGCGAAGGTGTAGGTGCGCACGCTTGCCAATCAGCAGGAAGAGGCGGCTCTTGCGATCGAAGTACTCAACCAGATGATCCGGACGGGCAAACCGGATTCCATCGACGTTGCTTGACCTCTCCCATATAGCCCTGATCCGCCCCTTAAGCCTCCGTGCACCAACGCCGGCGTTGTGGCCACCTGTCGTGAGAAGGAACGTCACACCGGTGTCCGCCAAGCGATGGATCTTGAACGCTGGGCGCCACATGCTCCTGCGAAGCGCCGCAGGCACTCTCGCTCTCAGTTCAAAAGAAAACTGCATCCGCGCCACACATTTAAGATCGGACCTTGATCAAAGTCATGTTTGAAAGCGGGAATTGCATGACGATTGCACATCCGCGAGAGCAGACTTCCGCAGCGGATGAATGCGACACAGGAGATTTCTGATGGACGACATTGTTCTACAGCAACTGGTGATCGACGAGCTTGAGTTTGAACCGAGCATCGATGCCGCCAACATTGGAGTAGCGGTCAATACTGGCGTCGTGACGCTTACCGGTCATGTTGGAAGCTATGCAGAAAAGATCGCTGCGGAGCGTGCCGCCCAGCGGGTGAGAGGGGTAAGGGCCATCGCCCAGGAGATCCAGGTCAGGTACCCGTCAGACAAGAAAACATCCGACGACGAGATCGCAAAAAGAGCCGCCGACATCCTTGCCTGGGATGCTCGTGTGCCGGACGAAGCCATTCAGGTTAAKGTCCAGAATGGATGGGTGACGCTGACCGGCACAGTCGAGTGGCAGTATCAGCGAGTGGCAGCGGAGTCGGACATTCGCAAGCTGTCAGGCGTGATCGGCGTGTCAAATGAGATCGAGCTCGAGCCGCAGGTGAAAGCTCCCGACGTCCGCAACAAGATTCTGAGCGCTCTCAAGCGGAATGCGGAGATCGAAGCGGGTTCAATCCGGGTTTCGGCCAACGGAGATGAGGTGACCCTTGAGGGAAGGGTGCACGATTGGTACGAGCGCATCGTCATTGAAAGGGCGGCTTGGTCCGCGCCTGGCGTCAAGCACGTCCACGATCGAATGACGTTGAGTTGAGAGACGACCTGAACCATGATGCCGATCATCGTTCAGGACCACTGCGCATAAGAGAGGCGCAATGATATCATCAACTTCCAACAGCGCGGAGTTGTTTGAGCATGTCACGCTCATTTCCACGCTGTTGGAAGTTGTATCGCCCTCCTTAGGTCCAAAACCCTCGCAGAGTGGCTGAAGCCCGTTTAGCTGATGATACCTGTCCGAGAGGAGCCCGAAGAACCAGCTTGCTCACCTGCAGGTTGGTCGCTGTTGAGAGGTGCCGCGCACTCATACTATTATCTACCTCAGCGCCCTGGCCGACTGCGGCGGTACCTAGTCCGGCCTGCAACGTGCCCCATCAGTAGCAGAGGGTTTAGCAAGAGATGGTACGGCACTCATGATTATGGCGATGGCAACGAGCGTGGTGCTCGTGGTGACTACGATCCTGATCGTCTACGAGACGCTGCGGCTGACCTCGAACCACTTGGCCGATCTGCCGGTGCCGCCGCGGATGCGGATCATCGCGGTCGTGCTCGCCGCCTTTGCCGGCCACACGGCAGCGGTGTGGACCTATGCGCTCGCCTATTGGGTTCTCAGCGTGAACCTGCAAGTCGGCAGTTTTGCCGGCTTGCCGGTCGAGAGCTTCCAGGACTGCCTGTACTTCTCCGTTGTGACGTATACGTCGCTCGGGTTCGGGGACCAGATTCCGGTTTCGCACGCCCGGCTCATCGCCGGAGTGGAGGCGTTGAACGGTCTGCTCTTGATCGGCTGGACCGCCTCGTTCACCTATCTCGCCATGGAGCGATACTGGCCACTGCATGCCCAGAAAGCACCACGGAAAAAGGCGGAAATCCGCAGGCCCATCCCGCGGGGTGTGTCCTCGGGAGTAGGCCGTACGTTGCCCTGAGAACCAAGCAGGCGTATGGATGGCTCACCAGCGGCTTCTGTGGCATCACCTCTCCGGGCGCGCCAAGGTGGCATCAATCCTGACGCGTATCGCATGGAGGACCCTGTTGAGGGACTTGAGCGTCTGCGGAGGCATCTCGACGCCTTCAGCATGGGCATCGATCGCCGTGGTGCAATCAGACAGCGCGTTGGATATGAAGACCAAGGTGTCCTCATTGTCGGGGCCCTTCTCAATCTGGTCCGCGGCGTCATCCAGCATTCTCCGGGTTAGAGCAACGCGCTTGGCATTGGACTATGATGCGCCGTGGAAAGTGCTGCTGAAACAAAGCATTAGCGGCAACGCGCTGGCTCCATCAGAACCGCCATTGCTCTAGCTCGTCATATTGCTGATCGATCATCGGTAGCCCCTGTGATGTAAGGACCGGTTATGCAGGCACACTGTCTCTGATACGGCCGATAATGCGAGCATGATCTCGCAGTGTCGATTGGTTGTAAGGGTAAGCTCCTGTCGATCTTGCCCGGAGAGGTGCTCAAGAGGAATCTCGTCCTCGAGAAAACCCGGCTCTGAAGGATTTGAAGCCCACCCGATGCGAACTGGAACGAACTCTGCGGCGTGTGGCTGGGTAGCCGGGGGGCCGCGTCAGCGATCCCTGCGGCCGGGCTGCTCCTGGTAGCGCTTTGCCGAAGGGGGCCGAGCACGCGTCAACGGGCTTGAGCGCTTGGCCATGTTCCGGGTCACGCCGGAGGTGATCACTGTGCTCGACTGCCGTAAGGGCTCCAGCCACACCAACTTGGTGCGCGATTCCGGCAGTCCTGAGGATCGGTTCAATGTCGCCGAGGAAGCCTATGAGGCATTCTTCCCGGCCGGTGATCCGCCCTCGCAGGACTCGGACCACCACTCGTGAAGCCCACCTCGCTTGGAAGGTGGTGCAGCATGGACCATGCCTCCGTAGAAATACGGGCTTTCCCTTGGCTCCGTATCAGACATGCTATCCGACAAGGGATTCAAATCACCATGTCTCCACGCCATGGAGGAAACCATGCCCGACAACGCCAGTCATAACATTCGAATGTACTCCCCGAGCCTAGATGTAATGATGAAGGAGGTCGTTCGTACCCTCGGCAACATCGACTTCGAGCACGAGATCGAATTGGACAGGGTCGCGAACAGCACGACCACCGACGAACTCAAGCAGTACATTCGGGAGAAGCTCAGAGCGGCGCATCGCGAGAGGCGCCAGCCATATGTAGACCTTCTGAACAGGCTCCGGATGCAGCAACGCGGTCAGTCCTTCGCGGCCTGAATGCAACGGAGTGTAGGCCTTGGCCCGTTGCGGCGAGGTTCCATGCTTCGTTGGGCTCCCAAACGGCCCATTCCCACACCGTCTAGTCCGAGTTGTCATCGAGTTGTGTTGCCTTTCCGGGGCGGAACGCCCCGGCCGCAGATCTCAGGTTGAATGAGGAGGAACGCACAATGGCCCGCAATCCCATGACCCCCTTCCGTCCCGGTGGCGGAATGTTTCCTGGTGATCCCGTTCTCTCGCTCCATCGCGAGATGAATCGTCTCTTTGACGATGTCTTTCGCGGCACTGGTCTGCCCGCTGCGACCGGCAGCCAAGGCCAGGGCGATGTCGGCAGCTTTGTCAACGCCAGCATGAACGTGTCGGAAACGGACAAGGAGATCCGCATCACGGCGGAACTGCCCGGCGTCACCGAGCAGAATATAGACGTCAGCCTTGACGACGACATGCTCACCATCCGGGGTGAAAAGAAGTTCGAGCGCACGGACGACAAGGAGAACTTCCACTTCGTCGAGCGCTCCTACGGCACCTTCCAGCGCTCGCTGCGGTTGCCCTACCCTGTAGATCCGGAGCAGGTCCAGGCCAGCTTCGAGAACGGCGTCCTGACCGTCACGGTGCCGAAGACGACCCAGCAGGAGCGCTCCCGCCGCATCCAGGTGCAGGGCAGGACAGGTCCGGCTGCGGGTGGATCAAGTGAGAAACAGGGCGCGGCAGGCGCAAAGGAGCAATCCTCGGAGACGTAAGCGCCCGGCTGGGCCTCAACGCTGAGCGTCAGGCCATCTCGCGGAGGCACTGCCTCTTGAAACGTCGTCGTGGACGCAGCGCCCTGTCCGCTCATTAGTCGACGAGCGGATGTGAAGAGGAGCTTCGGAAATCGAACGGACGGCGCCCTTCCGAGAAGGGACTGAGCGCACCCATCGATATGCCCTGAAGTCTGAGCCCGCGTGCCGCCGAAGCGGACAAGATGGCCTAGCGAGCGTATAATCGCTCATCCAGGAGCTGATCGCGCGCCATCATGGAGGTGACAGATGGACGAGGACATCAGACAGAAGATCCTGACGCTGCTGGAGCAGCACCGGATCATAACGGTTGCCACCCTCAGGCCAGACGGTTGGCCACAGGCGACGACCGTCGGCTACGCGAGCGAGGACCTCACCCTTTACTTCCTGTGCGGCCTGGACAGCCAAAAGGCGGCGAACCTGGCGCAGGATGACCGGGTGTCGCTGACGATCGACCACGACACGTCCAACATCATGGCGATCACAGGCCTGTCCATGGCAGGGCATGCGCAGGCGGTGACTGACCTGGCCGAGGCGGGCAGGGTGATGCAGATGCTGGTGCGCAAGTACCCCGAGCAGGTCTCCCTGCCGGGGCCGATGCCGAGCCCGGAAGAGGTTCGCATCTTTCGTGTGACGCCGACCGTCATCTCGGTGCTCGACTACTCCAAGGGCTTCGGACACACCGACCTGGTCAGCGTTCCCGACGATCTGGACGGGGCTCCCGACATCGTCGAGGAGGCCGATCTGGAGTCGTTCCCGGCCAGCGATCCCCCTGCATGGACAAGAACCACGTCGCGATAGGGCGCGGATCCTGAGTATTTGAGGACGCGGTTCAACGAGCGCCTCCTTCATAGTTGACGAGGATTCCGCGGACAGCATCCCACGCGAACTTGTCGTCCGATATATTGTGGGCGCCTATACGGCCGCGTTGACTTGGTGGCTTGATGGTGGAGCAAAGCTGCCACCGGAGCACGTTGATGCGATGTTTCGGCGCTTTGCGACCGAGGGCATCATGCCGTCCAACGGCTAAAGGGATCACATCGATCGGAAAGCGACGGCACTTGAGGAGAGACAACAGGACGGTTCGTCAGATAACCGCCCTCGCTATATCGCCAAGGTTAATGTAATGGTCTCGGCCTCAGGTGGCACCGGGCTGATCCTACGCGGTGACCACCTTCTCGGAGAGGATCTCGCCAGTCTGGTCGAGGATGGCCTGCCATGCGGCCTGTGGAGCCCGCACCGTGATGCGGATGCGCCCGGCATCTTCGCTGTTCCCCTGCTCAACGCGGCTGGTCACCTGCCCCAGGCGCATCCCACGACGCAGCGCCTCCAGGTCGGTGCCGAGGCGTTCCGCCAGGAAAGCGCTGTCGAGGACAAAATCACCGGCAGGATCGCGGTTCACGCGCATTGGAAGGTCCCTTGATTACAGGCGGATCGCCTGATGCCCAAAGTCGCCTCCCGGCGGCAGGTCCTAGGCGAACGCTGCACATGTTTGTTCGAGACCTTTCAGGGTATCACCCGAGACAGCTTCCGTCTCCATGGCGCCCGCCGGCATGCGGTTCCTTGCATTTCCACAATAGGGCCAGCCGACTGGCCCTCTGCCCCGGCACACTTGCGTGACTATGCCCGAAGAGATCCGCCCGCCTGGGCGCGCCAGCTTGGGCACGCCAGCTTGGGGAGCATGAGGATCTGTGTGGGGCAGCTGGTGAGAGGGCTCCCTTCGAAAGGCTTTGATCAAGTCCAATCGACGAGAGTGCAATGGGAGCTAAGGCTACGGGCGACATTGTTGCCCCACATTTCTTTCTGCTCCCATCATGGGAGGCTACGGGCACACCCGTCTCTCGGAGCAGGTGTTCGGCGGTGCGACGCGGGACATGTTCTCCGCAGCGGACAGCCCGATGCTGGCGGCCCATTGAGGTGGGCTATGCTGACCATCGAGGGAACCGGGCATGCCTGCACAGGTGCCGGCGGCGGCAAGCAACGGGGCTGGCCCATTCGCCCGGGGGAACGGCATCCGGTCCGCCAGACCGGCGCGGTCATGCCGGTTGGCTGGATCAAATGGTGGCAGACATCGTCATTCTTCAAGAGACACTCGCAGTTCCTGGCGGTACTTGTGCGCCGTCTGGAGCGCCTCGGCGGCACGCCGCTCGTGAAACGAACGCTGAAACTCAGTGTGGGCCCTCCGCGCATAAGCGATGTGCGCCTGAGCCGCCGCCTCGCAGGCCTGGATCAGGGAGCCCAGCTCTTCCTGTAAATCGACCATTGTTACTCCTCCCAGTTCCGGATTGATAATGCCCCAAGCGGGCCCTCTCCTTGACAATTCGCAAATCTGCTTACGGGCCGTTGGATAGAATAGGCTTGGTCTATCAAGGAGAAAACCATGCCTCTGTTCATCACGCAGGGCCGCTTCACGCCAGAGGCGATCAAAGGGATGTTGGCCAAGCCGGAACACCGTGAGGAGGCGGTGCGCGAGCTTGTCTCTCAGTCGGGCGGAAAGCTCCTGGCCTACTACATGACCTTTGGGGACTACGACTTCATGATCGTGTCGGAAGGACCTTACGAAGGCGTCGCAACCTCCGTGATTGTTGCGGCTGCTGCCGGGGGCGTCACGAACCTGAAGACCACGCTCGCCATGACCTCGGCAGACATGCAGCAAGCATTTGCCAGGGCCGGGCCGGTTGCGGCGCACTTCAAGGCTGCCGGAGCGCAGGCTTCACGGGCCGTTTAGCCCCTGTGGGGGTGAGGTCCCCGGACTTCACCTCCATCCAGGTACGACCCCGGACACGCGTCATGCCCGTTGAAGATGTGGGGCTAGGACCTGACCGCCATTTATGGTTCGTCCGAGTTGCTAGGTTTGATTGTGCAAAGCTTCTTTGCGATCGGCACGTTCGCCGAGGTGAGGGGCGGGAATGGAATTACCGTATGCAAGATTTAGTGGGCACGTCAGTGAAATGGTTGCTGGTGGCCGTCGGTGTGAGCGCAGCGATCCTCGTCGTCTCCTGGCTGCTCGATATGTTCTATGTGCTCACCGATTGAGAGTAGCTAAGCAACGTCTGTAGCTTGAGTTTGCCAGAATCCTTCCCGACGCAACTCAGCTAGCGGGATGCCTCGCTTATCCTCCAAGTGCCGCCGTATTTCTCCTGACTTCCGAACCGGCACCGCCCACCCTACCTTGCGCATCGGAAGCTCGCTTGGAGACCCTCATGCTCTGGTCGATCCCAATTGCCCGCATCGCCGGTACCGTGGTGCGTATTCACGTGACCTTCCTGCTCTTCCTGGTCTGGATCGGCGGGGCGCAATGGCGGCTCGGTAGGCAGGAGGCGGCTTTGGAAGGCGTGCTGTTCATGGTGCTCCTCTTCGCCTGTGTGCTGGCGCATGAATTCGGGCATATTCTCGCCGCCAAGCGCTACGGCATCCGGACGCCGGAGGTAACGCTCTGGCCCATCGGCGGGGTGGCGAGCCTCGAACGGATCCCCGACAACCCGCGCGAGGAGCTGGTGGTGGCCGTGGCAGGTCCGGCCGTGAACGTGGTGATCGCGGGGCTCATCATACTCTCCCTCGGCATGGCCCTCGACACCGCTGCGATGATTGAGCTGGAGAACCCGCGCGCCGGTCTCATGGCGCGACTTGCCGCCGCCAACATCTTCCTCGTGGTGTTCAACCTAATCCCCGCCTTTCCCATGGATGGCGGTCGGGTGTTGCGCGCGCTGCTGGCCATGCGCATGAACCATGTGGAGGCAACCCGCATCGCGGCCCGGATCGGCCAGAGCGCGGCCTTCCTGTTCGCGCTGGCGGGTCTCTTTCTGAACCCGATGCTCATCGTTATTGGTCTGTTCATCTATCTCTCGGCAACGGCGGAATCCCAGCACGTGGCCTTCAAGGACGCGACCCTGGGGCTGCCGGTGCGCGCTGGCATGGTAAGCCCGGTCGAGGTCCTGTCCACCGCCTCGTCGCTCGACGACGCGGTCGACCTCATGCTGCGCACCTCGCAGAAGGAGTTCCCCGTGGTGGACGGCTCAGGGTTCCCGCGCGGCCTCCTCACTCGAGATGGCCTCATCGTGGCCCTGCGCCAGGGCGGCCCCGCCACGCCGGTTCTGGAGGTGATGACGCGGGACCTGCCGACGGTGCTCGACTGGCAGCCCTTCGATGCCGCGGTCGCGCTTCTAAACCAGTCCAAGGCTCCAGCCCTCCTGGTGCTCGACGCTGGGCAGAAGCTCGTGGGGCTCCTGACGGCGGAGACCATTGGAGAAATGATGATGGTCCGCAGTGCGCGCCCCGACTGGCGCTTCCGCAACCGCCAGTCCTATGTGTGACGGCAAGTGACCAAGTCGTCTCCCACGGCCATCTTGGGATAGCGACGAGTTGAAAGCCCTCATTCGGGAGCTGGGAAACGCCGGGTCAACGAGGCCCGCCAGCGCCTCATGACAGATCACGAAGCCGATCGGCGCCTCAGTGGTCGTCGTCATCATCGCCGAACCAGCCGCCGATCATGGATCGGCGGCCGGACCCCATCATCCCGAAGTCCATCATGGTTGCGCATGGCGTCCTCGACCGGAGGCCACAACTTCTCCTGCTCGGCCGTCAGCTTCAGCCCGGCCCTCAGCGCCGCGATGTGGGCATCGACGAAGGCGCTCAGATCCTCGGGCGAGAGCCGGCCCATCATGCCCCTGCCTGGACCGCCCATCGTGCCGCCCGGCATCCCACCGCTACTCTGCGCGCTGGCAAAGTCACCAAGGGCGAGAAGACTTACGACGAAAAACCGCGACAGGACCAGCTTACCCACAGTATCTCTCCTTGGCACAGCATTCCGGCCTGGCCGCAGACCGTACCAGCGAGCCTGACCATGCCAAAGAATGGCCTGGTAGTTCGGCTGTGATATGGTTGACCGTAGCCGGTGGAGTGGGCTGGGAGCCCGAACAGTGCCTTCTTGTGTTGTATACGGAGGGGCCAAACCCCAGGCCAGCCAGCACTAGCAATGGAGCGAGTTCATGGATCTTGAGCAACTGGCACAAACCGCTGCGGCCATGGTGCAGCCCGCCAAGGGCATTCTCGCCGCCGACGAAAGCTCGGGCACGATCAAGAAGCGATTCAATGCCATCGGCGTCGAGTCCACGCCCGACAACCGACGCGACTATCGCGAACTCCTCGTCCGCTCGACGGATGCGATGAGGAACCACATCTCCGGTGTCATTCTCTACGACGAGACCATCCGGCAGAATGCAAGGGATGGAACGCCTCTGGTGACGCTGATCGAGCAGGCAGGCGCACTTCCCGGCATCAAAGTGGATCTCGGTGCCAAGCCACTGCCGTTCTGCCCCGGCGAGACGATCACGGAAGGCCTCGACGGCCTGCGCGAGCGTCTCACGGAGTATCGTGGTCTCGGGGCGCGCTTTGCGAAGTGGCGCGCCGTCATCGACATTGGTGAGGGGATCCCGACCTGGACGGCCGTGAAGGCCAACGGCCATGCGCTGGCGCGCTACGCGGCGCTCTGCCAGGAGCAGACCCTAGTGCCGATCGTCGAGCCCGAAGTCCTGATGGATGGCACGCACGACATCGACCGCTGCGCCACCGTGACGGAATTCGTGCTGAAGACCGTCTTCCAAGAGCTCTACGAACAGCGGGTCGTGCTCGAGGGCATGGTGCTGAAGCCCAACATGGTGATCGCCGGCAAGAAATCGACGCAGCAGGCTTCCGTGGATGAGGTGGCCGAGAAGACCCTCACGGTGCTCAAGCGCTGCGTGCCCGCTGCCGTGCCCGGCATCGCCTTCCTCTCTGGCGGCCAGTCGGACGAGGAGGCGACGGCTCACCTCGATGCCATGAACAGGACCGATGGGATTCCGTGGCGGCTGACCTTCTCCTATGGCCGCGCCCTGCAAGTGGCGCCGCAAAAGGCCTGGTCCGGCAATCCTGACAATGTCGCTGCCGCTCAGCAGGCCTTTGCTCACCGGGCCAGGATGAACGGCCTTGCCTCGGAGGGCCAGTGGAAGCGCGCGCTGGAGGCACGGGCAGCCTGAACGCAGCCGCACGGCGTGCGAGGTATCTCCTGGCCTGGGATGCTCTTGCGCCGGATGAGGCCATTCAGATCAAAGTTCAGGACGGCTGGGTGACGCTGACGGGCTGGGTTGAGTGGCAGTACCAGCAAACGACAGCGAGGTCGGACATTCGGAAGCTGTCTGGAGTCGTCGGCGTTTCAGATGAGATCGACCTTCAGCAGGTCAGCGCGCCTGACGTTCGAAACAAGATCATGAATACTCTCAAGCGAAACGCGGAAGGCGAAGCCAACACAATTCAGGTCTCAGTCAACGGCGATGAAGTGGCCCTTGATGGGAGGGCGCACGATTGGTACGAGCGCATCCTCATTGAGAGAGCAGCCTAGTCCGCGCCTAAAGCATCGGAAGTGTTATCAAACTCACGTCCGATGCTTCAAGTTGCTGATCCTGAGCATCTTTTCACGCAGAACCGGTTCCCACTTTTGCGCTCGATGCTCCGGTGTCAAACACGTCTATGACCGCATGATGGCGAGCAACGATTTCGAGTTCGAGAAAGATATGGAGCGCTGTCGACGTAGACCTGAAGCAGACGACTGTTACCATACTCGAACAGCACCATCAGAAGAGCCTAGCCGCTCTCACGCGCGAGACGAAGCGGTGGCAGCGATTGAGCTGATGATCGGGCACCTGACGCCTGAGCACTGTATGCCGAATTCGTCTGAAAGGCCATGAAGGCGACCGCATCAATGCTGTTGTATGCGTTCTCGTCCTGATGCCGGTCAGCGACGGTCGGTCGTCCCGACGCATGTGACGCAAGCCGGCGAATACTCTTCATGGTCGACACTTGACGTCCGTCCGAAGCAAACCGCCTTGATCCTGTCATTCCATGTGAGCTCTTGCGCTGACCCGCAATTCGCCCAAGTCGAGCCTCAGGAGCCTCGTGCCAGAGCCAGTTCTACTGGATGTGGCCGGTGAACACGTATCCAACACCCCGCACCGACTTGACGAGCATTGGATGCTTTGGGTCGGTCTCGATCTTGCGCCGCAGCCTTGCCACCTGGGCATCGATGGAGCGGTCAATCGCCTCCCAGTGGCGGCCGCGCGTCAGGTCCATCAGCTGGTCGCGATTAAGCACCCGGCCTGGGTGCCGGGCAAACGTCACGAGAAGATCGAACTCGCCGGTCGTGAGCGCGATCTCGGAACCGTCCGGCGCCTTCAACTCACGGCGGCTCAGGTCAAGCCGCCAGCCATCAAACCGGATCAGTTCGTCATCGACGGCCAGGCTACCGGGAAGGGGTGCTGCCAGCGCGGTAGGTTGCAGGCGGCGCAGGACGCTTTTGATGCGGGCGAGGACTTCCCGCAGGTGAAATGGCTTGGCGAGGTAATCGTCCGCCCCGACCTCCAAGCCAACCACCTTATCGACCATGTCGGACCGGCCAGTGAGCATGATGATTCCGATGGCGCTACTGCCGGGCTGTGATCGGATCTCACGGGCCAGCTGGAGCCCGTCCTCGCCGGGCAAGACCAGATCCAGAAGCACCAGATCAATCCTTGTGCGTGCCAAGCACTCGCGCATGGTCGGCCCATTTGGGACTGAGCTCACCTGAAAGCCCTCATCAATCAGATAGCGGGTGAGCATCTGACGGATTTTGGCATCGTCATCGACGATGAGGATATGCGGCGCATCGGTCATCACCGGCCCAAATCCATGAGGTCCGTTGCTCTTGGCGTCGGTGCGTTACATTAAACAACGAACCGAGACCCGGGAATCCTCCGAAAGTGCCACAGTCGAGCTACCAATCGACCACTGAAGCCTTCGGTCAACCTTCGACCGGCGAGCGCCCTCGACGGATGTTCATAAGCCTGCTGGTCCTGAGCCTCTGTTACAAACTGTTACGAGCCGGCACACAATCGCATAGGACCACGGCACGGGTGTGACATTCGTCTGCTTTAGTCACGTCAACCAAGACCGCGACCGGAGCATCCCATGTACACCTCCCATCTCCTTCCCTCAGCCAGCAGTGCAACCTTCCCGGTGTTCGGCTTGTCATCGGAGACTTTAACCCTGGAGAGCCTGTTCGCCGTCCACTCGGCGGACAAATTTGCCGCCGGGGAGGGGGTGTTCTGGGAGGGCGATGCGGCTTCCGACATCTTCCAGATCACCGAGGGTTGCCTGCGCCTGTACCGCATGCTGCCCGATGGGCGGCGTGMGATCATGGGTTTTCGGTTCGCCGGCGAGATGCTCGGGCTCTCCTGCGAGGGCACATATTCCTACCC